>CAVJKK010000020.1:0-10689 GCA_963649855.1 Anaerovoracaceae bacterium | reverse complement strand
ACTCTGTTAATATCGGGCGTCTCGAAAATAAAGAAATTGATTTTATTGCTTACCGAGGAACAGAAAAAATTTACATTCAGGTTGCGTATCTTATAACAGAAAGTGACAAAGAAAGGGAATTTGGAAATCTGCTGAAAATTAACGACAACTTTCCAAAACTTGTAATAAGTTCAGACCCTGTAGATTTAAGCCAGAATGGAATTCAACACAAAAACATCATCGACTGGCTTTTAGAAGATTAAAATTCTCCCCCCTGTAACAAAACAGAAATTACGTCAGTAATTTCGAATCCGTGTGACATTCCGGGGGTGTCCCCCGCAGAGTAGGGAGCGCGCAACACAGTGCGCGCGGGGGGAGAGACCTCTCCCCCGTCCATAAAAAATTATGCTTTTTTGTATTCGTCGAATTTGGCGAGGATTGTTTCGTCTTTTTTTGTTAAGAGCGAAATTACCACGGCGAGCACTAAGCAGACTACAAAGCCCGGCACGATTTCATACAGTTCGAAGATTCCGCCGGAAAGCTGATGCCATGCTACTACGACGATTCCACCGCCGATAAGTCCTGCGATTGCGCCTTCTGCCGTAAGTCCACGCCAGTACAATGCCAGAAGGACAAGCGGTCCGAACGTTGCGCCGAATCCCGCCCACGCATAAGAAACAAGCCCGAAGATTGAAGAATTCGGATTGAGCGAAAGGGACAGCGCAATCACCGTAATCAGAATTACAGTAACACGGCTGACTACGAGAATCTGTTTTTCCGAAGCGTCCTTCTTGATGATTCCCTTGTAAATGTCCTGTCCGACTGCCGAAGCCGCTGCAAGAAGCTGTGAATCTGCCGTCGACATTGAAGCCGCAAGAATTGCACAAAGGAAAACGCCCGCAAAGAATGCCGGATAGATGTTCTGGATTGTTTCAGAGAAAATCGTTTCAGCGTCGCCGGTGTGTGCTACGCCTTCGACAACCGTGTTCGGATCAAGTCCGAGGATTGTTCCGTGCTTAAGAAGGAAGGCTGTTCCGACCGTTCCGAGTACGAAAGTTCCGATGTAAGAAATCACCATCCACGAAATGCCGATTCTGCGTGCCTTTGGAATTGATTCCGCTGAGTCGATTCCCATAAAGCGTACGATGATGTGCGGCATTCCAAGGTAGCCGAGTCCCCATGCAAGTGCTGAAATGATGTTCATCACGCCGTAACTCTGATTCTTTACAAAAGCGCCTTTGATTGTTTCACCGAAAGAACCTGCAAGTGCGCGCGCGTCAAAAGACTGAACGCTCTGATAGGCAGCAACCGGACCTCCGAGCGAAATTACCGCAATCACGCCGGAAACGATGATTGCAACGATGATGAGCGTTCCCTGAATGAAGTCTGTCGTACAAACCGCAGTGTAACCGCCCATAACCGTATAAGCCAGGATTACGACAAGACCAATCAGAAGTCCTGCGTGATAAGGCATGCCGAAAACTGAATTAAAAAGTTTTGCACACGCAACAAAGCCCGAAGCCGTGTAAATCGTGAAGAAGAAAATGATGAAAATTACTGAAATAACCGAAAGAAGGTTGCTTCTGTCATTCAGGCGGTTCTTGAAGAATTCAGGAATCGTGATTGAATCTCCGAACGTTACCGAACACTTGCGCAGCGGTTTTGCAATGAAAAGCCAGCTGATGTAAGTTCCCACGCAGAGACCAAGCGCAGTCCAGAAAGTTTCCTTTACGCCGCCAAGATAGCACAGACCGGGCAGTCCCATCAAAAGCCATGCTGAAGAATCCGAAGCTTCAGCCGAAAGAGCCGTAACCCACGGACCGACATTGCGTCCGCCTAAAAAAAAGTCCGATGAAGTATTGTTTTTGCCGGCTGTTTTAAGCCCTACATAAACCATAGCCCCAAGATACAAAACAAATGCAGAAATCTTAGCGATTAACGCCCAATCCATTGTTTACTCCTGTTTTTAAAACTTTGTTAAATTTAAAGGATATGACGCGTTTGTTCAATTATGAAAGCCATATAAAAGCCCGGTTATTGCAGGCAAAGTCTGTCAAAAAAAGCCGCTTTTCAATAAAATACAGTCATGGATTTTTTACAGTTTAACGACGTTTCTTTTACATATCCGCCGGTTGAAGGCGATGTTGATTCTGAAGGCAAACAGATTGTGCCTTCTCCTGTTTTTGAACATTTTTCGGGCACGCTGCCGGGTGGCTGTTTTGTGAGCCTTGTCGGTCAGAACGGCTGCGGAAAGACGACCTTTTTAATGCTCGCTTCCGGTCGTATTGCGCCGGATTCAGGTACGGTCACGCTTTTAGGGCAGAATCCGCTTGCGCTGGATCAGGAACAGAAAAACCTTCTTGCAAGCGTCATCTACCAGAACCTCGAATTTGAAGCCGATGATTCTGTGGGCGAACTGCTCGCACAGGTTTACGCTAATGGCGCGCTCAAAAACAAGGCAAAAGCCCTGCGCTCTGACGAAGATTTTCTTTCGGAAGTAATCGACGTCCTTGAACTTTCTGAACTCTTAGAACGTCCTCTTACGCATCTGAGCAAGGGTGAAAAACAGCGCCTGATTCTTGCGTTCAGCCTTTTGTACGGAAGTTCTTCTATTTTTATGGACGAACCGATGTTTGCGATGGAAGACCGTCAGAAAGAAAAAACACTTGAATATTTAAAGGAATTCGTAAAGAAGACGGGCACGACAATCTACTGTTCAATGCACGAAATCGACCTTTCTAAAAAATATGCGGACAATGTCCTTTTGTTCTACCCGGATCGCTCAATGTCGTTCGGCACTCCAGAAGAAGTCCTGACGTCCGAAGACCTTGAAAAAGCCTATCAGATTCCGGCAGAAATGCTAAAACACAAGGAAGACAGCACGCGCGAACAGTTAAAGGCAATTTCCGAACAGCTGGAAAAATAATATTTGTTAACGACTCGTTTTGCTGTCTTTTCGTCTTATGAAATAATTTCACGACCTGTTTTTGAGTCTTTTCGCCTTATGAAATAATTTCACGACCCGTTCTGGTGTCTTTTTGACTTATGAAATAATTTCACGACCCGTTCTGGTGTCTTTTCGCCTTATGAAATAATTTCACGACCTGTTCTGGTGTCTTTTTGACTTATGAAATAATTTCACGACCCGTTCTGGTGTCTTTTCGCCTTATGAAATAATTTCACGACCCGTTTTTGAGTCTTTTCGCCTTATGAAATAATTTCACGACCCGGAGATTTTCCTGAAGTTCTGGACTACAAACACGCCGTCGGGGAGAGCGTTTACTTTATCTGTGCCGGCTTTTTTTGTCGTGCCTTCAATGTAAATCAGACTGCCCTGCAGGGCTTCTATGTCTTTTACGGTAAAGGCTGCGTCAGGGGAAGTTTCCAGCAGATAGAGTTTTCCTTCCGTTGTCTTGAAGCCGGCGTATTCAAACGGAATGTTGCCGTACCATTCAATCCAGCCCTGCGCTTCGTCTAAATCATCATTTTTGTACACGGCAAAAAGAAGTCCGGTCACGCTTATCAAAACAAAAAAAATTGCTGCCAGCTTTTTCAATTCTGCCCCCACATTTTCAGCCTTAAAGCAGAATCAGATAGAGTTTTACGCTGCTGTTGCTGTTTGAACTGAACGTTACGGTCGTGCTTGTTGAACTCATCGTTTTTATTCCGTGAAGTGTAAATCCGTTGTTCGGGCGAAGGGTTGCGCCGTAATTCACAGAAAGCACATAAGGTCCGTTCCAGCTGTAACCGCTGTATTTTGCAGTCGAGTAATTTCTTCTAACAGAAGACGGGAATGCATAATCATCGCCAAAAATGTCGTAAGCGGTCATCGGGTAAACATACGGATTTGATTCACTGTAAGAATTGCTGGTGTCGCCGTCTGTGCCCGTGTAGCTTACCGTCGTTGCTGCATCAACATTGTGCGTATAGTCTGAACTTCCCAGAAGTGCCTGTACGTACTGTTCAAACAAATCGTCAAAAGTGTAAGAAGTGCCGTTCAATCCGTTTATCGCGCTCAAAATTACAGAGTTTCCGCTGCCTTTTATGCCTGCCATCTTCTGAACGAGTGCCGCGCCACCGTATCTGCGCGCAAGGAACATTCCGAAATTAGCCCAGACAGCGTAACTGTAGCCCGCATAACTTGAATTATACTCGCTCAATCCGCAAAGGTAATAAGCGTAGTTAAAGTTCTGCGTCCTGTTTTTCGGGCTGTCGCTGTCGTCAAGTCCAAGATGGCTCTGCAGCATGTCTTCGCAGAGGATGCTCATCATCTCGTTGAACCATGTTGAATCACTTACAGAGTTTTCTTTTGTAAGGTTAAAGCGGATCATGTGCTGGAATTCATGCGCAAGCGTGGAAACCTGAGTGTCAAAACTTTCGTTGATGTATCCGCTGTCTACGTAAAAATATTTGCCCACGTTGCTCTGGCTGGCAACCGAAGCCTTGTAATAGTCCCGGCTGTAAAAATATCCTGCGACGCCGCTTGAACTTGTGCTACCGTAATCTGCGGCAATGTCGTAAAGAACGATGTTCACCATTGAACCGGTATCGCTCGCGCTTGTAATCGCCGTTTTAGAAGAATTTGAATAGATGTATTCAGATTCCTTTCCAAAAATATTGCGTTCAACGTTGTAAAGCGAATCAAATGCGTCTGCCAGTTCCTGCGCCTGTTCCTGATTTACGTATTTTCCACTGGCAGTTTCGTTGTAATAGTCGTCAACAATCCACACATAGCAGTAAGCGCCCGCAGCGTAAAGAGTTGCCGTTTTCTGTTCGTAGTTGCTCAGACTTGAATCCGTGTCAACATAAATGCTTTTTGTCGTTTCTCCAACGACCGGGTCAATCTGCGTTACGGAAGAAGAACTGTCCGAAGCAGAACGCGCTCCGGAAGAAGAAAGCTCCGGTTCAGGGGGAATATAGCATTGCCATGAAGAATCTTCAGAGTCACAAAGAACGTCAGAAACGTCTTCAACTTCCTCTGTGTCCGCGGCAGACCGCGAAGAAGAACTGCCTGAAACATAAGGCTGGTTTTTTGTTGCAATCGACGTTGAGCCTGTGTTGCGCTTTACGAGGTACAAAGTTTTTCCGGACGTTGCGCCGGTGATGTTTACGGTCGTTACGCCGGTTTCAACTTCAAAAACGCCGGAAGAAGATGCATCCCAGCTGGCAGTCGTTGAAGTCGAAGTAATTATTTCGCCTGCAGCCGAAACGGACGAGCCGCTCGACTCACTTTCATCCATATCGCACGAAGAAAGGGCAAATCCGCTCAATACAGCTGCAATTTTCAAGACATTCACAACAGTTCTTTTCATGATTTTTTCCTTCTTTACGGACGGAAATTAAACCTCAATCTCCGCAAGTGCACAAGGCGCTAAATGTTAAAACAATTACCGGCTTTGCGTGGTTACGCTTTTCGCTTCAGTGCTCCGCACCGCGCTGCGCGCGCCACTCCAATCCGGCGTAGGATTTTACGTAAGCGCGTTTTTCTGTTAAAATCCGGCAAGGAATTAACAATGAACATCTGTCTTTTTACCAGCAGCGAGATTTCCCTGCCACTTTCTAAAAAAGATGAACGTGCCCAGCATATCGTAAAAGTCCTGCACAAAAAAGCGGGCGACTCTTTTGACGCGGGCATTATCGGCGGTGCTGCCGGTACTGCTACTATAACGCAGATTTCAGACGACGGCGAGATTTTCTTTACTTTTGAGCCGAAAACCCGCGGCAAACCGCTCTATCCGCTCACGATGATAATCGGTTTTCCGCGACCGATTCAATTGCGCCGTCTTCTGCGCGACATTGCAGGCTTAGGCTGCGACAAAGTTATTTTAACCGGCACGGAACTCACGGAAAAATCTTATCTTGAATCAAACGTTGTGAGCGACGGTTCTGCGTACAAAATGCTTTTAGACGGAACGGCACAGGCAGCAAGCACGCACGTCCCGGAATTAGTTTTTGTAAAAACTTTAAAAGAAGCAATCGACGCCGTAAAAACCGATTCTTTTGAAAAATCTTTCATTGCACTCGACAACCGCCACGCAACCCAGAGCCTGCACGAGTTTTTACAGAAAGAAGGTGCTTCAAAAATGGTTGCTGCAATCGGCAGTGAACGCGGCTGGACAGAAGCCGAGCGCGACCTTCTGGAAAACAACGGCTTTGCGCTGTGCTCAATGGGAACAAGAGTTCTCCGCACGGAAACCGCAGCGACAGTAGCGGCGAGCATAATCTTAGACAGCATGGGTTTTTTAGACTGAACTCCGTGCATTTGTATTTAGCCCTAACTTCGAGTTTTTGAAATTAGCCGTCTAAAAAAGGCTCTCGGTCGGTTCTGTCATCAAACAGAGGAGGCAGGTATGCCTAGCTCTGTTTGTGCCAGCCCCTCCCTACGCCTTTTTCTGACAATTTACACAGTGCTTAAAAACTCGACATTCAGCCTAATAAAAATTGTCAAATAGCCGTAGCCGGGGTTCTGGACACGAACGCATCTTGAGCTTGTCTCAATCATGCGGCTCGTGGACAGGTTCCCGGTGAGAGGCTATTTGAAGATTTCTATAAAAGTTAGTTTTTTGTTCTACTGTAAAATCAAGTTGTCGTTGTTTACGCTTAACTGGCGGAATTTTCCTATTAAATCTTCTTTTGTGAGTTTCTGTTTTTCTTCACCGCTGGCGTCAAAAATGATGTTTTTGTTGTGCATCATAATCAGGCGGTTGCCGTAGTCGAGCGCATGCTGCATGTTGTGCGTTACCATCATCGTCGTAAGGTTGTATTCCTTTGTAAATTTGAGGGTAAGCTGCATTACTTTTTCTGCATTTGCCGGGTCTAAGGCGGCTGTGTGTTCATCAAGAAGCAGAAGTGAAGGGCGGCTCATCACTGCCATCAGAAGCGTCAGAGCCTGCCTCTGTCCGCCACTGAACTGTTCAACGTTGTCGTGCAGGCGGTTTTCAAGCCCCATGTTCAATTCTTTTAATAAATCGCGGAATTCGTCGCGGAGTTTATTGTTGAGTGAAATTTTCAGAGGTTTCGGGCCTTTTTTTCTTGCGATGACCATGTTGTCTTCAAGGCTCATCTTGCCGGCAGTGCCTAAAAGCGGATTCTGAAAGATTCTTCCGATGTAGCACGCCCTTTTAAACTCCGGTTCATTCGTGATGTCGCGCACAGTTGAGTTTTCATCTTCATCAAGAAGAATTCTTCCGGTTGTCGGCTTCAGCGTACCTGCAATTATATTGTAGAGGGTCGATTTTCCTGCCCCGTTCGAGCCGATTACAGTAATAAAATCGCCCTTTCTTACCTTTAAATTGACTCCTGCAAGAACGCGGTTTTCGTCGGGAGTGCCGGCGTTAAATGTCATTCCGATATTTTGAAGTTCAAGCATTACATTCTCCAGGTCGTTTTAAATGTTCTTTGAAATAACCAATGATATTCGTATTTGAAATAATCAGGCAGATGATGATCAAAAGTCCCGTAATCAGTTTTAAGTCGTTCGGACCAAGACCGATTTCACTTCCGTAGCGGCGTGCAAAATACATCAGCGCACGATACAAAACCGAGCCCAAGATTACACGCAGAGTCTGAAGTTCAATTTTCGGAGAACGGATTAAAAATTCCCCGAGCATGAGCGAGGCAAGTCCTGAAACCACAACGCCGCTTCCGCAGTTTACGTTTGAAAATCCCTGATACATCGCAAACATCGCGCCTGAAAGTGCCGCAAGTCCGTTTCCAAAGCAGATTCCAACAGTGCGCAGCTGTTTCGGGTCAACGCCCTGACTGATAACCATCTGCACGTTAGAACCAAGCGCCCCCATCGTCTTGCCGAAATCGGTAGAAAAAAACACGTCCAGCAGGAAAGTGAGCACGGCGATAAAAAGCGCCATAAAGATAACGATTGACCACGCACCCAACGCAGGAAATTTTTCCAGAAGCGCGGTAAAAATGGTTGCCTTGCGCAAAAGTGAAACGTTCGCCTGATTCGACATAATCCTCAGATTTACGGAATAGAGCATCGTCATCATCAGAATACCCGAAAGGATGTCGGGAATTCTCAGTTTCGTAAAAATCAGATTTGTAAAGAAGCCCGCCACACCGCCAAAAATAAAGACGATAAAAAGTGCCACCCACGACGGAATCCCCGCAAGGATACAGGCAGCAAAAATGCACGCCCCCATCGGGAACGAGCCGTCAACCGTCATATCGCAGAAATTCAGCACGCGGAACGTTATAAAAACGCCGAGTACCATAATCGCGTAAATAAAGCCTTCGTTTAAAATTCCAGGAATCATAAATCAGTCCATTTTTTAATCATTTACAGAAAATTGTTTGTTCTTATTGATAGTAACACAAACGAGGCGATTTGTCATTTGATTTTTTTTACCTTAACACAGTCTGCGTCTATAATTCCGTTGGGTAAAAAATATTGACATCGTGCGCACAACATATTATTTTTGAATAGGGGCGACTTATGACTACAAATATAAACATAAAAACTGATTCGGCGTTAAAACTTCAGGCAGAAAAACTTTTTTCGGAACTTGGGCTGAATATGTCTACAGCATTGAATATTTTTCTGAGGCAGGCTGTCCGCGAAAACAGAATTCCTTTTGAAATCACAAAAAATACGCCAAATGCTGAAACAGTAAAAGCCATGCAGGACACGCTGAATGACTACAACATGACCGGTCCTTTTAACAGCATGCAGGCATTAAAGGATTCCCTGAATGCTTGATGTAAAATATTCATCAGCATTCAAAAAGGACTATAAACTCATCTTAAAACGCAACTACCCTGTTGAAGAACTCTTCAACGTAATCGACATGTTGAGAAAGGAAGAGACTTTACCACAGAAGTACGCTGACCACGAGTTGAGCGGAAACTGGAAAGGTTTCAGAGAATGTCACATTCGCCCCGACTGGCTGTTGATTTATTACATCGAAAAATCAGAACTGCGGCTCGCACTTTCAAGAACGGGTACCCACAGCGACTTATTTTCCAGATAATTTTTTTACCTTAACACCGCACCGCGGATTCTCTTTACGTTGCGCGCCTGACCCAGCGAGAATGTGCGTTCTTCGTGTTCCGGTTCTACTACCATGTGGACTGTGCTGTCTACGGGATTTTTTTCCACGGAAAGCGGCGTTCCTACTATGACTGCAACTCCGTCCGGCATTTTTTTGTCGTCGTATTCGAGTTCAAGCATCATCTGCTGGGTGATTGCACTTTCTGCCACGTGAACTTTGCCCTGATAGTCCATTCCGTTGGCTTCTATCTGTTCGAGTTTTACGCTGTCTGCATTGAGCTGCTGTGGCGTGAGGATAATCTTGCGGTTAATTCTGAGCAGAAGTCCTTCGCGCTGTTCCGGGGTAATCGCCATTTTGTCGAGCAATCCGCGGAGCATGTCAAAATGTGCCTTACGTTCTTCGTCCGTCGTAATTACGCCGTATGTTTCGCCGGCTGAAGTTCCGTCGTCATTTTCTGCCGCACGCCTTAACTGTGCCGTTCCACCGCCTAAAAGTGCGCTTCCTGCCGTCCTGCTCACTTCAAAAACAGGGAAAGCCGCGCCCGCAACTTCGCTTTTTGGCGTCTGAATGCTGCCGATAAAATCGAGCCCGCTCTGCTTTATGAGTGTCTGCGCTTCTTCGTCAGATTCAACATTAAGAAGGAAAACTCCCGGTGAAATCACTTTTGAAATTCTTGATGAAATTACGGGATTGTGCTGAACCATCACTGTGCTTTTTTCGTCAACTTTTAAAACATAACCGTGATACAAATCCGCCGACGAATAAGAATTGCTCCAGTCTTCAATACTCACGAGAAGATTTTCGGGAAGGTCATAGGCACAGAATTTTCTGAGTGCTGCACAGATTTCCTTTACGCTGAATCCGCCGTCAAACGCGCGCATGATTGATTTCCGCGTAATTTCAAAAACCGCCGCCGTGTCAAACTGCTTCAAGTCCATCATCTGCATCAAAGGCAGAAGTTCGCGCAGGCTGAGCCCCGGAAAAACCGTTACGTTGAAGCCCGCGTCAATGTTGAGCACTTTCGGTGAATCTTTTTCAGACCCGTCGTCCGCAACTGCCGGATTTTTCCTGAACAGAATGTTTCCTTTTACAAAGACTGTTTCGCCGTTTTCGTCCCTGCCGTAATCCTGCAGGATTCCAAACGCACACGCACAGTCGCAGAGTCTGTCCATGACGGCACTCGGATTTTCACAGGCCTTCGCATTTTCTTTATTTTCTTCTTCGTTTGCACGCGCAAGAATTGAGTTGAATCTTCCGCCGCCAAGAGAACGTTCAGAAAAATCAGATCCGTTTTTTTCGTACAGAAGGAAAGACGTCCTCAAAACACAACCTCGCGTAAAACCGGTTGCCGGAAGCGAATTTGCCGTTTCGAGCAGAAGTTTTGCCTGACTTACAAGACTTGAAAGGCTGAACCGCCCGTTACTTGCAACGCACAGATACGCATACTGCAATTTTTCTTCGAGTTCGCTGAAGGCACGAAGGCGCGCGCTGTCGATTTCGTAACCGTTTAAATTTTCCTTTACGAGCGAAAGGTTGATGAACGCAGACATTACATACTGAAAAAGTTTTCCGCTCTTTTTCCCGAAAATTTCTTCAACGTGTTCAAAGTCGCGTTTTTTGAGTGAACCGTCCGCCTTGCAAAGTGAAGGATTTGTTTCTATATAATTTATGAAGGCAGCAAGTTTTTCGGGAGTGAGGCAGG
>CAVJKK010000019.1:0-10831 GCA_963649855.1 Anaerovoracaceae bacterium | reverse complement strand
GGTAATCAGCGAGGCGACGGATTATTTAAAAATTGTTGCACTGAGCTATCCGATTATGGCGGTTTCTTTTGCGTGTCAGGCGGCATTCAGAAGTACGGAGCATGTAATTCTTCCGATGGTAACGACTGCGATTTCTTTTGTCCTCAACGTAACGGGGAATGCAATCTTTATTTTCGGTTTTGAACCGCTGGGAATTCCGCGGATGGGAGTTGCGGGTGCGGCTCTGGCAACTTTTATTTCGCGCGCGGTTGAATTCTTCATCACGATAATCGTCGGAAAAGTAAAAAAATACGAAGCGTTCGGTTCACTCAAGGAACTGATGGCTTTCAATGAAAAATCATTTCTGCTAAGGCTTTTGAAAGTCGGTCTGCCGGTAATCTTCAGCGAAACGATGTGGGGACTTGGAATTTCAACCCAGAATTCAATTTTTGCACACACCGGCACGGATTCTTTCGCCGCATTCAGCATCACAAACACGGTAAGCCAGCTCACCTGGGTCATTTTTATCGGCATGGGAAACGCGGCTGCAATCATTCTCGGTAAAAAAATCGGCAGCGGAGACAAAAACGGCGCAATCGCCTACACAAACCGCTACTGCTGGTTCTTCCCGCTGCTCGGTCTCATAATCGGTCTTTTCCTGATTCCACTGAGCTTTCTTGTTCCGTATATTTTTAACATTGACGAAAACATCGTTCAGATTGTAAAAACAATGCTCTACGCAATCATGTGTTTATATCCTTTCCGCGCCTTCAACATGCTTTTAATCGTGGGAATCTGTCGTTCCGGCGGGGATACGATTTTTGCTTCCCTCATCGACAACGGATGGATGTGGCTTGTTGCAATTCCTCTCGGTTACGTTGCTTCGTTCAAACTTGGACTTGCTCCGTGGCAGATTCTTCTCTGCCTTGAAGTTGAACAGCTTTTGAAAACAACCTGCGGAATTTTCCGCGTGCGTTCCGGAAAATGGCTTCATAACGTTACAAATTAAAACTCACAATAGACGGGTTTCCGGAGATACCCTATAATTTTTCATATGAATTCTGACAAAAAAGTTTTGATAACCGGAGCTTCTGGTGGAATCGGGCGGGCGATTGCGCTTGCATGTGCGCGTGAAGGCTACGAAATCGTGGCGCATTTTAACAATGGTGAAGATAAGGCAAACGAACTGAAAAAACAGATTGAAGGTGAAGGCGGAAAATGTTCACTTCTGAAGTTTAATATCCGCGACCGCCAGAATTGCCGGGACGTACTCGAAAAATGGACGGAAGAAAACGGCGCGTTCTGGGGAATCGTTCTGAATGCAGGAATCTGCCGCGACAACGCTTTTCCTGCCCTTTCAGACGAAAACTGGGACGATGTAATTCACACGAACCTCGACGGATTTTACAACGTTTTAAAACCGCTCGTAATGCCGTTGTGCCGCAAAAAGCAGGGAAGAATCGTAACGATTGCAAGCGTTTCCGGAATTATCGGAAACCGCGGGCAGACAAACTATTCAGCCTCAAAAGCGGGAATCATCGGCGCAACAAAAGCCCTCGCCGTTGAACTTGCAAGCCGGAAAATCACGGTAAACTGCATTGCTCCCGGATTTATCGAAACCGACATGATAAAAGACGCACCGGTCGAGCACATTCTGCCGACAATTCCGATGCAGCGTGCGGGCAAACCAGAAGAAGTCGCAGCGGCGGCAGTTTTTCTTCTGAGTGAAGGCGCATCATACATTACGCGTCAGGTTTTGAGCGTGAACGGCGGATTGATTTAACGGAAAGACGACACATCTTTCTACTGGAGATTTTTATGGAAAATAGAAGAGTCGTAGTAACAGGCGGCGGAATCGTGAGCGTTCTCGGTAACAGCTGGGAAGAAGCATATAAAAGCCTTAAGGCATGTAAAAATTTCGTAAAATACATGGCAGAGTGGGAAGAAAAATATCCCCTCATGAACACGCGTCTTGCCTGCCCGATTGAAAACTTTAAGCTTGATCCGGAAAAATACCCGCGCAAGAAGATTCGCGGAATGGGACCTGTCGCACAGATGGCACTTGCAGCAACAGATTCAGCCCTCGAACTTGCTGGAATTCAACCCGGCGACCCTTTGTTTGAAAGCGGACGGATGGGAATTGCATACGGTTCTTCAATGGGAAGCGTCTATCCGCTGATGGATTATTTTTCCATGCTGATCACGAATGACACGTCAAAAATCGGCGCAACGACTTACATCAAGTGCATGCCTCAGACCTGCGCCGCAAATCTCGAAGTTTACTATCAGCTCAAGGGAAGAATCATCACGACGAACACAGCCTGCACTTCCGGCTCACAGTCAATCGGATATGCTTACGAACAGATTAAATTCGGCAGACAGGACGTAATGATTGCCGGTGGCGCGGAAGAATTCTGCCCGGTAGACGCTGCCGCTTTTGATACGCTTTTTTCTACATCAACAAAAAACGACACGCCGGAACTCACACCAAGCGCATACGACAAAGACCGTGACGGGCTCGTAATCGGGGAAGGCGCAGGAACTTTAATCCTCGAAGAATACGAACACGCAAAAGCACGCGGTGCAAAGATTTACGCTGAACTCGTGGGATTCGGCACAACAACCGACGGAACGCACATCACGTCCCCGAACCGTGCAACAATCGCAAATGCAATCAGGCTTTCACTTCAGGACGCGCAGCTTGAGCCTTCACAAATCGGCTATGTAAACACTCACGGAACGGCAACAATCGCGGGAGATATATGCGAATCCGGCGCGACTTACGACGTCTTTAACCGCGCAATTCCCGTAAGCACGACAAAAAACTACACGGGTCACACACTCGGCGCGTGCGGAGCGATCGAAGCCTGGCTGACAATCAACATGATGAACGAAGGCTGGTTCCACCCGAACCTGAACCTTAAAAACGTAGACAGCGAATGTGCTCCACTGGACTACATTACGGGCACGGGTCGCGAAATCCACACAGACTACGTAATGTCAAACAATTTTGCCTTCGGGGGAATAAACACAAGCCTCATCTTCAAACGCTGGAAAGAATAGAACACGGCAAAAACCGCCCTTTTACTCAACGACACCGATGCTTTTCAGCCACGGCAAGAGTTCCGTGTCGTTCCAGTGCGTCCGCTTCATGATAGAGCTGTTTTCCTTCATTCCGAAACCGTGTCCGCCTTTTTCGTACGACACGAATTTGTGTTCAATGTTTTTTTCTGTCAGTGCCTTGTCGAGCCTTACCGAGTTTTCGTAAAGCACAACCGGGTCATCTTTGCAAGCAAGAAGAAAGACGGGTGGCATGTCGTCCGGCACGTTCAGTTCCATGCTGAACTTATCTTTATACGCCTTGCTGTACTTAAATCCGCGCAGATTAAAAAGACCGAATTCTTTTTCCGCCCGCGCGCTGTCATAAACGTGCCCCAGAAGGCTTTTCCGGCTTCGTCTGTGGGCAATATCGTCCTGCATGCTCACAACGGGATAAACCGGCATTACAAAATCCGGACGCACACTCACCGCGGTATTTATTCCCAGCGCCTGAATTTCGTTATGGGTAGAAGCAAATTCTCCCGCCATCGTCACAAGATGACCGCCCGCACTGTAACCGATTGCACCGATTTTTGACGGGTCGATTCCATATTTTTCAGCGTTTTCCCGCAGATGAACAATCGCCATCTGTAAATCGGCAAGCTGATCCGGATAATGATGTTCATTGTAAGCCACGCGGTAGCGCAGCACAAAAGCGTCAATTCCATTTTTAGCAAACCACCGCGCAGACGCAAAACCTTCGTGCGGCATTCCAAGATGATGATAGCTTCCGCCCGGGCAGATGATAACCGCAGGATTCGCCTTATTTTCCGATTTTTCTTTTGAAGGACAGTAATAGAGGACAGTGTCGCGAATCTGCGTTTCCATTCCAGGAACCCCGCGCCACAAAAAAACTTTTTCAGAATAATCTTTTGCAAAAAACAGGCTGACAGCACAGAAAACAGCCGTCAGCGCGCAGATTTTTTTCATCATTTGCAAACGATAGCATAAAAAAACGCCTCTGTCAGTTAAACAGAAGCGTTTTATCGTTAGTCGATTTCGTTCATTTTTGTAATTTCTTTTTCGTAATCAACGCCCGGAACATCAAAGCCGTTAATCATCAAAAAGTCGTGTCTCAAACCGGCAAGGTCGCACAGTTCGTTTACGTTTTCTTCCGTAACCTGCGGCATCACCTTATCAACTTCTGCCTGAACAGCCGGGTCAAGTTCCCAGTCGTCGATGCGGATTCTGTTTTCTTTATCAACCGGCACTTTTTTGTCTGCCGTGTAAAGACGTTCTGCAAAAAGGCGTTCCATCTGTTCGATACAGCCCTCGTGAGTTCCCTTTGCCTTCATAATCTTGAAAAGAACACCGAGATACTGCGCAATAATCGGGATTACGGCAGAAGAACGTGTTACAAGACCTTTGTTTACAGAAACGTATGCTGCACCGTTCAGACTTTTGAGTGAAGAATCGATGTTGTGAGCGCGTGCTTCGAGGTCTTTTTTTGCAGTTCCGATTGTGCCGTCGCGGTAAATCGGGTGACTGTATTTTGGTCCGATGTAAGAATAAGCGAGTGTGCGTACACCGTCAGCAAGAACGTCTGCTTCCTTGAGCTGTTTGATCCAGCGTTCCCAGTCTTCGCCGCCCATTACTTTTACGGTGTTTGCAACGTCATCACCTTCGGCAGGTTTTGCTTCCTGAATCGAGATTTTTCCCGTCATCATATCAAGTGAAGGACCTGAGAATGTCTGTCCTACCGGCTTGATTACAGAACGGTACATTACTTTTGTGTCCGGGTCTGTGCGTACCGGAGAAGCGAGGGAATAAATGATTAAATCGAACTTGATTCCCTGCGATTTTGCTTCGTTGATGATTGTCTGACGACATTCATCTGAAAAAGCGTCCATATTGAAAGTTTTTGACTTTAAGCCGAGTTTCTGTGCTTCTTTGTCGAAAGTCATGTTGTTGTAAAAACCAGGAGTGCCGGCTTTTGTTTCTGTTGCTTCTTTTTCAAAAGAAACGCCGATTGTGTCTGCGCCGTATTCAAATGCTGCAGAAATGCGGCTTGCTAGTCCGTATCCTGTTGAACAGCCAAGCACAAGCACGTTTTTTGGAGCGTATCCGCCTTCTTTTGCAGTCTTTACGCCGCGTTTTGCTTTCTGTGATGCAACGTAAGCAATCTGATTTCTTGTATCCTGAGCGCATCCGAGCGGATGTGAATTGATACAGATATTCGAACGAATCATTGGTTTGATGAGTGCCATTTCTTTTCTCCAGTATTCAAATAAAATTACAGTTAGAAAAATCAAGTTTTTACAACTGACTGTGTTCTACCATTATGACAAATTTTGCCTTTTTGTCAATTTGATTGTAAAAATGCCCGAATGTCCGCATTACAGATAAAATCGTAACTATTCCCGTTCTATCAAGTTTTTTTCTGTGGTATACTTGCGCCATGAAAATTACGCCAAATTACACTGTTATCTACAATGATGATGATATTTTAGTCTTGAACAAGCGTTCCGGACTTTTAGTTGCACAGGATCGCTATGACCCCGACGCGCCACGTTTAGACACGGAAGCTGAAAAAGAATTCGGTCAGCTTTTTGCCGTTCACCGCATAGACAAAGACACTTCCGGCTGCGTAATCTATGCAAAAACGGCAGATGCTCACCGCTCGCTTTCCATGCAGTTTGAAAACCGCACAGTTCAGAAAACCTATCACTGTCTTGTAAACGGACGCCCTCTCTGGCAGACAAAAACAGTTGATTTAAAACTTTTGCCGGATGGAGACGCACGCCACCGCACGACCGTAAATTCTAAATTCGGCAAGACAAGCATTACGGATTTTACTTTGATTGGAGTCTGCGGACCTTACAGCTGGATAAAAGCCTGCCCAAAAACCGGACGCACGCATCAGATTCGCGCGCATTTGCAGTCAATCGGACTTTCAATCGTCTGCGACCCGCTTTATTCAGGAAATCAGAAGCCTGTCCGCCTTTCTGACATAAAAAAACGCTGGAACGGCGACACTTTTACGGAACGTCCGCTCTTAAGCCGCCTGGCTCTGCACGCATACAGTCTTTCGATTGACCACCCTGCGACCGGAGAACGCATGACCTTTACTGCGCCTTATCAGAAGGACATGGAAGCAACGCGCAAACAGCTTGCGGGCATTTTTGGCGTTGACCCGTTGAACGAAACAACTGCGGAGTAAACATGAAAAAAATTATAATTCCTGCACTAACTTCATTTTTTATCCTGCCAGCACTGATTTTTGCAGACGTAAGGAAAGAAGATTTTTCTTTTTCAATAGAACCGCTGTTCGGACTGAAAAACGGCGTTGTTGATGAATTTGTTTACAAACTTGACTGTGATTATGACGATAACAAATGGAGTGAATTGAACTGGGACATAAAAAATGAACTTTACGGCGGTTTAAAACTGAACGGAGAATTCAAAAATATCTTCTTAGAAACGTCGTTTACAGCAGGAATCCCGAAAAGTTCAGGAATTACAAAAGATTCAGACTGGCGCAATATTGAATGCTCAAATGCAGAAGATTATCAGTACAAGACCAACTATTCAGAACACGATAACTATTTTGACTATGACATCGGCGCAAAGGTGAAAGCCGGTTACAGTTTCAAGCTTTTGCAGAATAAAAGAGTAAAACTCGCATTAAAGCCGTTTGCGGAATTTCAGTACGAAAATTTTCAGTTTACGTGCAAAGACGGAACTTGCTGGTATGGTGCTTATTCAAATGGACATTTCGCACGCTGGAACGACTGGGACAATCAAGCCAGCAATTCTGGAGACCAGTCCGGTGATGTAATGTCCTATCAGCGTCAAAACCTAATCATCTGGTTCGGTGGTGACATAGAAATCGCCCTTCCAAAGAATTTTACAGTTTTTACGGGATTTAAGTTCTCGCCATATCTGTATTCTGAATCAATTGATTCGCATTATCTGAAAAGCACATATTACCTTGACATTACTCCGGGATATTTCGGCGCTTTTGACTGTAATCTTGGGGTTGAATATGCCTTTACAAAACGTCAGTCCATTACACTCGGCGCAGAAGGCTTTTATATGAGAGAGCTGGAAGGCGATGACTACATAAACAGCACAAAAAAATGGTATCGCAGCGGCAAGGCAAAAGATGCTGACGGAGGTTCAGCGCAAAGATACATAAACATAACCCTGTCGTACAAATACAAATTTTTATAAAAATGAGCAGAAAGACATTTTCTGATTTTGTGCTATAATGTCGGAAAATTAATTTGTCTGTAATAAATGTTAAAAGTCGCAACGTCGATTGAGCCTGTCGAAATCAAGCACACCATATCTTGTAGTTTCGAGAGCCTCAACCACCGGTTTTTGAACTTTTAAACGATTACTATTTTTACTCACGGAGGCTTATAAAATGAAAAAAATTATTACTATCAGTCGTGAATACGGTTCAGGCGGACGCCTTATCGGAAAACTCGTTGCAGAAGCACTCGGTTACAAATTCTACGACAAGGAAATTATCGATATGTCGGCACAGGAAAGCGGACTTTCCCCGGAATTCATCAAAAAGACAGAACAGAATCTTTCTTCAGGATTTTTGTATCATCTTTTGCTGGGAACAAGCTATTCAGGCTCGGCAGGAAATATTGCGTCGTCAGTTGCAGGCGGACAGACACTTCCACTCGCAGACCAGGTTTTCAACGCAGAACGCAAAGTCATCATTGAACTTGCAAAACAGGGAAACTGCGTAATAGTAGGTCGCTGTGCAGATTACATTCTCAAGACAAGTGAAGAAATTGATTCAAAAGATTTGCTGAACGTGTTCATCTACGGCGAAATGGAAGAAAAAATCAAGAGAATTGAAGATTTGTACAAAGAACCTGAGCAGGCTGCAAAGAAGACGATTCAGACAATCGACAAGCACCGTGCAAACCACTACAACACGTTTACGGATTCAACCTGGGGTGACCGCAAGAATTACGATGTAATGCTCAACAGTTCCAGCACCGGAATTGAACAGACCGCAAAAATCGTAGAAGAAATCGCAAAGCACGAATAAACAAGCTTAAATTAAGCGAGCATTGAGCCACCGTTTCGGTGGCTTTTTTTATTACGGCAGCGTAATTCTTACACTCTGAATACGGCGGCGGGTCTGGTCTTCTACCTTAAACAAAACTCCGTCACGGCGGATTGCTTCGCCTGCTTCGGGGATTGCGTCAAACTGTTCCAGGAGCCAGCCTGCGAGCGTGTCGTAATCTTCGCTCATAAGGTCAAGTTTAAGAAGTTCGTTTACGTCGTCGAGTTTCATGTCGCCGGGAACGAGGAATTCCTTTGACGTGACAGGTACAATCAGCGTTTCCGGCGGAATGTCCGACTGTTCGCCGTGCACGCTGTGTCCGAAAACTGCGCGCATGATGTCGTCCATCGTTACAATTCCGATGTTTGAACCGTTTTCATCAACCGCAACTGCAAAATTCACGTTTTCCTTGCGGAATTTCTGCAGAAGTTCGGTGGCAGTTATCGTTTCCGGGATAAAAAGTGCCGGCCGCATACAGCGCACTGCAAGATTCTGGGAATTTTTCATCGCCCTGCTGGCAAGAAGCACGTTTTTGTAATAAAGCACGCCGATTACGTTTTCAAAACTTTCACGGCAAACCGGGAGCCGGCTGTAGCCTGTCTCGGCAAAGATGTCGGCAATCTGGTCATAAGTCGCATTTTCCGGCACAAACTGAACGTGGCTTTTATGGCGCATGATGTCGTGAACTTTCAAATCAGTAAATTCAAAAATCTTGTAGAGCATGCGCTTTTCGCTTGTTTCAAGCGTGCCTTCGTTTTCACCGACAGCAATAAGCGATTTCAATTCTTCTTCAGTGATGAGTTCCTTATTCTCCGTAACAAAGTGCGTAAGGACTTTCGTAATTCCGTTTGTAATCGTTGAAAAAATCCACACAACCGGGAAGAGTATTTTCTCAAGAATAATGAGCGGAGTCGCAAAAACGCTTGCTACGGGCACGGTATAAACGCTCGCAACGGTTTTCGGAACGATTTCACCGAAAACAATCAGCACAAACGAAATGATTATCGTTGCATATGTCGTTCCTGAATCGCCGGCAAGCCTGATTGCAATTGTTGCCGCAAGTCCCGAAGTAAGCGACGTTATAAAGTTAATTCCAATCAGAATCAGCGAAAGCAGGCTGTTTGTATTTTTCTTTAAAAACTGGATTTTCTTTGCCGGACTGTTCTTTTTTCCGCCGTCTTTTTTGAGCATCTGATGCAGGGTAACGCGCGTAATCGAAAGAAAAGCCGTTTCACTCGCTGCAAAAAACGCAACGATGCACACGAGCATAATGTCTGCAAGAACCGGCACGATTATTTCTGTAAAAACGTTCATTATTCGTCGCCTCCTGCAATTTTCGTACAGTGGACGCTTTCTACGCGGCGCACATCCATTGAATTGACTTCAAAACGGTATTCGCCCGCTTCGATGTATTCGCCTGCAACGGGAATGTGACCGAGCTGTTCGCAGATGTAACCGCCGATTGTTTCGTTGTCGCGGCTCGGCATTTTTATATGAAGTTCGTCTTCAAGGTCTGAAAGGCGTGCGCTTCCATCAAGCATTGTGTCGTCCGGGTCTTTTATGTGGACTGTGGTTGACTCCCCTGCCTTCTGGAAATCGTCTGCAATCGCGCCAAAAATCTCGCGTTCAATGTCTTCCGTCGTTAAAATTCCGTCTGTACCCGAATATTCATCGATTACGACTGCAAAACTTTCCTTGTTCTTGCGCATCATCTCCTGGATTGATGACATTTTTGTCGTTCCGGGAATGAAAAGCGGAGGATGCATCAGTTTTTCAACCGAAAATTCTTCACGCGGCCCGCGGAAAAACAGAAGGTCTTTTACGTAAAACACGCCGAGAATATTGTCGATGTCGTCATCTTCATACACCGGGAAACGGCTGATTCTCGTGCGCTCTGAAAGCTGGATTATGTCGCGGTAAGTTGATTTTGTGTCGATTCCCACAATGTTGCGGCGCGGAACCATGATGTCAGTTGCGTTCAAGTCCGTAAACTTAAAGACGCGGTTCATCATGTTTTTTTCGCCCTTTTCGAGAACGCCTTCTTCACCGCCGACGTCAATAAAAGTTTTGATTTCTTCTTCGGTAAACGTTGCCTGCTTCTTTTTTGTGTTGATTCCGAAAATCCGCAGAAACAGGCGCGAAATTGAAGTAAAAATGATTACGAGAGGACGCAGAAGCGTAAAGAAAAACAGCACGTATCCGCTCAGGGCAAATGATGATTTTTCCGGAAAGCGTGTCGTAAGGCTTTTAGGGGTGATTTCGCCGAAAATAAGAAGCACGACCGTAGAAATAAAAGTCGCAACGCCGAGTCCGGCAGGTCCGAAAAGTTTTAAGAAGATTGAAGTTAAAACAACGGAAAGCGTAACATTTACGATTTCGTTTCCAACCAGCAGCATGTTGAGCAGTTCTTCTTTCCGCTCAAGAAGCTTGCCGGCACGAATCGCTTTTTTGTCACCTTTTTCGCGCAGAAAATGAACCCGGAGTTTGTTCAGACCGAGGAAGGCACTTTCCGAAGCCGAAAAAAGTGATGAAAGCACAACACAAGTAACTGCGATTAACAAAAGGATAACTAAATTATCCGAGGGGTAGTCGTCCATAAAATTCCTTTTTTATTTAATTTAGCCTTAATCTCGAGTTTTTGAAATCAACCGTCTGGAAAAAGGCTACCGGTCAGTTCCGTCATCAAACAGAGGAGGCAAGTATGCCAAGCTCTGTTTGTGC
>CAVJKK010000018.1:10462-11150 GCA_963649855.1 Anaerovoracaceae bacterium | reverse complement strand
GTACTTATCGTATGCTTCTGCCATTTTCTGTTCCGTGTATTCTGCGGAAGATGTGCGGGAAAATGCCGTTGCGTTTGTTGCAAGTTCCTTTACGAACGTTGATTTTGGAAGAAACATGAGGACGTAAATCGTGCCGTCATCAGCCTTGTACATGTCTGCCTGTTCCGTGCCGTTGAGAACAGCTTCAGTAACGAGTGCTGCATTTTCCGTAAATGCGGCAAGAGCCTGTCTGTCGCCGTCTGCGCCCTGATCGTCAACGTAAGTCTGTGTTACGCCTTTAATCTGAACGCTTACCGAAGAAGCGAGTTCCGTGCGTGCCTGTGCTTTTGCCATCTTCAGCGAGTTGATGTCGTTTGAAAGTTTGCCTGCTCCTACAGCGTAAATGCCGTCGCTGGCTTTTTTGCCTTCATAAACCCATGTCGGAACGCCGTCTTTTGCAGCCTGCTGTGCAGCCGAAGTTGGAGTTGAACCGCAGCTGAAAATCAAGAGAGAAGCCGCAGCGCAAAGTGCAAGTGTAAGAATCTTTTTCATAAAAACCTCCGGAAAATCATCCGTAAAAAAAGTAGTAACCGGCTTAATCATAATTTTTTGAAAAATAATTTAAAAAACCAGATTTTCGCCTGTCTGTTCTGGATTGTAACACTATTTAAAACAAATTCCACTAAATTTTTTTTATGACGTTTTTGCG
>CAVJKK010000018.1:0-10452 GCA_963649855.1 Anaerovoracaceae bacterium | reverse complement strand
GCTTCTCAGAGAGAGGTTTTGGAGATAGCTTATATCGTTTTGTAATAATTTTGAAAAAAACAAAAAATTTACAACAATCGGTATCTGATTTTTTTTATACTTAGTGGCGTTATGAATTTTAAGCTTCTGGTTTCCGGACTCGAAAAAAAATATGTGATTTTCTCCATTTTGACTCCCGTCGTTATGATCGGCGAAGTCCTGATGGAAACGATAATCCCGATGATTATGTCGCATATTATCGATGACGGAATTGCAAATAAAAACATCTACTGCGTCATCTGCATTGGTATTCTGATGATTCTGTGCACGCTGTTTTCCCTTTTCTGCGGTTCGTTCGGCGGGCGTCTGGCTTCCGTGGCTTCCTACGGTTTTTCAAGGAATCTGCGCAGAAGACTTTTCAGAAACGTGCAGGGCTTTTCATTCAAGGAAATGGATCGTTTTGGAACGGGTTCTCTCGTTACGCGTCTGACGACTGACGTTACCAACCTTCAGAACATGTATCAGAACGTAATCCGTGCGATGGTGCGTTCCCCGCTGATGATGATTACGGGAACGGTTATGGCGTGCTTCATCAACTTAAAGCTTGCCGTGCTGTTTTTCATTGCGATTCCACTGCTTGCGTTCATGCTCATTTTCATTGCGTCAAAGGCGTATCCGAGATTCCAGATGATGTTCAAGAATTATGACCGCCTCAATACCGTCATTCAGGAAACGCTTGTCGGCGTACGCGTCGTAAAGTCATTTGTGCGCGGCGACTATGAATGTGAAAAATTTGAAAGGATTGCAGGTCAGGTGCGCGATTCCCAGGTGAATGCGGAAAAAATCGTAATCTGCAATGCCCCGGTGATGAAATTCGTGATTTACATGTGCATCATTGCAACGCTGTGGTTCGGCGGAAATCTTGTCATTAACGGCTCGATGACAACCGGTGAACTCGTAAGCTTCCTTACATACGTTACGCAGATTTTAATGAGCCTTATGATGCTCAGCATGATGTTCGTGCAGTTCATCCTTTCAAGGGCTTCAGTCAAGCGCGTCGCTGATGTGCTTAAGCAGCCGATGTCGGAAGATGATTCTGCGGAAGAAGGCAAGATTCAGTCTGTTGCAAACGGCGAAGTTGAATTTGACGGCGTGTATTTTTCTTTCAGCGGAAAAAAGGAAAACTGTTCACTCAGCAGCGTAAACTTAAAGATTCCTTCCGGCGCGACTGTCGGAATCATCGGGGGAACGGGCTCTTCAAAATCGACCCTCGTATCCCTGATTCCTCGCCTTTACGACTGCATCGAAGGCAGCGTAAAAGTCGGCGGAGTTGACGTAAAAAATTACACCTATAAGGCGTTAAGGCAGGCTGTCGGAATCGTTTTGCAGAAGAACGTGCTTTTCAGCGGAACAATTGAAGAAAACCTCCGCTGGGGAAACGAAAACGCAACGGACGAAGAAATCGTGAACGCCTGCATTGCAAGCGATGCCCACAGTTTTATCAGCGAGTTTCCCGACGGCTACCACACTTATCTGGGGCAGGGCGGAGTAAACTTAAGTGGCGGACAGAAACAGCGTCTTTGCATTGCGCGTGCACTCCTGAAAAATCCGAAAGTGCTTATCCTGGACGATTCGACAAGCGCTGTAGACACGGCAACGGATGCAAGAATCCGCACTGCATTAAAGGAAACGCTTGCGGGAACTACAAAAATCATAATCGCGCAGAGAATTGCTTCCGTAAAGGATGCGGATTTTATCGTTGTCATGGATGACGGAAAGATAAACGCCGTCGGAACTCACGAAGAACTTTTAGCGGGCAACGAAATCTATCGGGAAGTGTACGACTCTCAGCAGAGTCAGAATTAGGGAGGACTCTTTTAAAATGCCACCAGTAAAGATGAGGGGCGTTCAGCGTCCTAATCATACAAAAAAAACAGTTTTGCGCCTCCTTTCTTACATGAAAGACTTTAAGGTCCTGTGGCCTCTCCTCTTTGTGTGCATCGTTCTTACGGCGGGGGCGGAAGTCTACGGAACCTATCTTTTAAAGCCTGCCGTAAACGACTATATCCTTCCGTTAATTGGAAGATACGATCCTGACCTTTCGGGCTTCCTTTTCCTCATTTTAAAACTTGGAATCATTTACACGACCGGTGCAATCGCAACTTTTGTGACGCAGCGTCTCCTGCTCAAGATTTCAACTTCCACGCTTTTTAAAATCCGCTGTGAACTTTTTGAACATCAGACAAAGCTTCCTTTAAAATATTTTGATTCGCATCCGCACGGAGTTTTGATGTCGCTTTACACGAACGACACGGACACCCTGCGCGACATGTTCAGCCAGAGCATTCCTCAGCTTCTGACCGGAATTTTTCAGGTTGCGGGAATATTCTGCATGATGCTCATCTTAAGCGTTCCGCTCACGCTCGTCATGGTTTTTACGGTTGCAGGAATCATGCTTTTGAGCGCAAAAATCGGAAAACTCAGCGCCGCAGCCTACCGCAGCCAGCAGGACAACATAGGCGAAATCAACGGCTATATCGAAGAACTCATCGAAGGTCAGCGCGTCGTAAAGGTTTTTACGCGGGAAGACAAGGCAAACGAACGCTTCAACGAAATCAACGACAGGCTCTGTGAGTCGGGAACAAGGGCTTCTACTTTTGCAAACATTTTAGGCCCGATAATGAACAACCTTTCGCATTTTCAGTATGCGCTTGTGTCGGCACTGGGGGCGCTTCTCGTAATCAGTGGCTACATGGATCTGGGAACGATTGCAAGTTTCCTTCAGTCGACAAGGGAATTTTCTCGTCCTCTCGGGCAGCTGAGCCAGCAGTTCAATTCAATCCTGAACGCACTCGCCGGCGCAGAACGCATTTTTGCCGCAATTGACGAAAAGCCGGAAGCAGACAGCGGTGACGTAACCCTCGTAAATGCCTACGAAGCAGACGTTACGGGAAAGCACCGCAAGGAAAAAATGCTGCTTCAGTCCTTTGCTCCGACGGGAAGCTGGGCGTGGAAAGTATCTGAACTCGGACGGTTGAAGAAACTTCAGGGCGACGTGGTCTTTAAAGGCGTAAATTTCTCGTATGACGGGCGCAGAAACGTCCTTCATGACATAAACCTTCATGCAAAGCCGGGGCAGAAGATAGCTCTTGTCGGTTCAACCGGTTCAGGCAAGACGACGATAACAAACCTTCTGACGCGTTTTTACGACGTTGAAGACGGGCAGGGAACAATCACTTATGACGGCATCCCGCTTAAAGACATGAAAAAATCAGACCTCAGGCATTCACTCGGAATGGTTCTGCAGGACACGCATCTTTTTACGGGCACGATTCTTGAAAACATCCGCTACGGAAACCTCAACGCAACGGATCATCAGGTTTACGAGGCAGCAAAACTTGCCAATGCAGATACTTTCATCCGCCATCTTTCAAAAGGCTTTGACACGGTAATCCGCGGAGACGGTCAGAACTTAAGCCAGGGACAGAGACAGCTCATAGCGATTGCCCGCGCCGCAGTTGCAAATCCGCCGGTCTTAATCCTCGACGAAGCAACAAGTTCAATCGACACCCGCACTGAAGCCCTGATTGAAAAAGGCATGGACTCCCTGATGAAAGGCCGCACGGTTTTTGTAATCGCCCACCGCCTTTCAACCGTACGCAACGCCGACTGCATAGTCGTTCTCGAGTACGGTTCAATAATCGAACACGGCACGCACGAAGAACTCATGCAGAAACAGGGCAGGTACTATCAGCTTTACACCGGCGCCTTCCAGCTGGACTAGCCGCGGACGGCAAACGTTAAAATAACAAAAAATAATTTGTTGACCTTTAAAATCCCATTTATACTGAATTCCGACATTTAACTTTTACGTCTTGTAACGGCGGGCTTTGTCCCGCTTTTTCAAGGCATTTTTTTCTGATGGACGGAGGATTCTATGAAAAAAATTACAGGTCTTGTCTGCTCGGCTCTCGCTGCATTGACTCTTTTTTCGTGTTCGAAGGCAAAGGGCGGCAACGGTGAATTGGTTGTTTACGGTTCTTGTGAAGAAGAATATCTTGCTGCTGCCTGTGCTCAGTTTGAAAAAAGCACCGGCATAAAAACAACTTATCAGCGTCTTTCTACCGGTGAAGTTCTTACAAAAATTGAGGAAGAAAAGGGCAACCCTTCTGCTGACGTATGGTTCGGCGGTACAACTGACCCTTACAACGAAGCGGCTTCGAAGGGGCTTTTACAGCCTTACGCTGCAAAGAATGCAAAACACCTTGTCGGTCAGCAGTTCAAGGATTCAAACAACAACTGGTACGGAATCTACCGCGGAATTCTGGGCTTCTTCTGGAACAAGGAAGAAATGTCGCGCCTGAACCTCGATGCTCCGAAAGACTGGGACGACCTTGCCGACCCTAAATACAAGGGACTTGTTTCTTTTGCTAACCCTAACACTGCCGGAACAGGAAAGCTTATCGTAAATACGATGGTTCAGATGAAGGGTGAAAAAGAAGCAATGGACTACTTTGCAAAGGTTGATAAAAACATTTCCCAGTACACAAAATCTGGTTCAGGTCCTTCAAAACTCGTTCCAAAGGGAGAAGTTGTAATCGGCGTAGGCTTCCTTCACGATGTTGTATATCAGATTGTTGACAACGGCTACAACAATATCGGAATGACAGCTCCTGCTTCTGGAACATCTTACGAAATCGGTGCAACGGCAATCTTCAAGGGAGCAAAAAATGAAGAAAACGCTAAAAAATGGATTGAATTTGCGCTTTCTCCGGAATGTGTAAACCTTGCACAGAACAACGGTTCTTATCAGTTCCTCGTAATCGACAATGCTGCTCCTGTTGAAGTTGCAGTAAAAGCCGGTCTCGATAAGATTGAAACAATCAACTACAACTTTGATGACGCAAAACTGAATGGTCCCAAGTACTATTCTGAATTCTTTGAAGTGATTGCAAACGATTCCCGCGTCAAGACAAAGTAAGGCTTGTTTTTAACGTAAAGTTGCCGGTAACGCCGGCAGCTTTTTTTATGAAATTTTATTTTGTCGGGGTTTAATTATGGCTGGTCAGGGAAAATCACTCGACAGAAAAAAACTGCTTGCAGACCCGGTTATGGTTGTTGCTATTGCCGGCATTTTTCTGTTTCTGCTTTTATTTATTTTGTATCCGCTTGCAATCCTTCTGTCGGATAGTGCAGTTGTAGAAACTGACTCCGGCTCAAAAATCGGGTTTGCTAACTTTATCCGCATCTTTAAGATGACGACTTTCCGCAAAGCGATTTCAAATACGCTGTTTCTAGGACTCGTTTCGGGGCTTGGAGCTACTGTAATCGGATTTCTGTTTGCTTATGTTGATGCCTATGTTGATACGGGCTCAAAAATAGTGCGCAAACTTTTCAATGTCGTTTCGATTCTTCCTGTTGTTTCGCCTCCGTTTGTCCTTTCTCTTTCGGCAATCTTCCTGTTCGGGCGTACCGGTTTTGTAACGCGGACTCTCCTCAATCTGAATGAATCCAACCTTTACGGCTGGCGCGGAATTGCCCTCGTTCAGATTTTAACTTTCTTTCCTGTCTGCTACATGATGCTCAAAGGTCTTTTGAAAAATATTGACCCTTCACTTGAAGAAGCTGCGCGCAACATGGGGGCAGGGCGTTTTAAGGTTTTCCAGACGGTAACGCTGCCGCTTCTGCTTCCGGGACTTGGAAACGCTTTTTTAGTTTCATTCATCGAATCGGTTGCAGACTTTGCCAACCCGATGATTATCGGCGGCAACTACGACACTCTTGCAACTTCAATCTATCTGCAGCTTACCGGCGCTTACGATAAATCCGGCGCAACGGCAATGGCTGTAGTTCTTCTTGTAATTTCAATGGGACTTTTTATCCTCGAAAAATACTGGCTTGAACGCAAATCTGTTGCCACTTTAACCGGCAAGGCAACCCGCGGTCGTCAGCTCATGACAGATAAAAGCGTGCGTTATCCTCTGGTTACGCTCTGCACGCTCATAACGATTTTTGTACTTATCATGTATGCGCTCGTTCCTCTCGGTTCACTCTTTAAACTCTGGGGACGCGACTACAGTCTCTCGCTGAAATGGTATCACTACGTATTTAAAAACCGTGGCTACCGTGTATTTACGGATTCAATGCTGCTTTCTTTGATTGCTTCCCCGATTACGGCTCTGCTTTCCATGATGATTGCCTATCTTGTCGTTAAACGGAAGTTTTTTGGCAAAGGATTGATGGAATTTGTTTCAATGCTGGCAATGGCAGTTCCGGGAACGGTTCTCGGTGTCGGGTTTATCCGCGGGTTCAATTCAGGAATTTTCCACACGGGATTGATGTCAGGACTTTACGGCACGGGGGCAATTCTCGTGATTGTTTTTATTGTGCGCTCTCTTCCGATCGGTACGAGGTCTGGAATTGCGGCTCTTCGTCAGATTGACAAGTCAATTGAAGAAGCGGCGTATGATATGGGAGCGGATTCAGGACGGGTTTTTGCAACGGTCACGCTTCCTCTCATCAAGGAAAGTTTTATTTCCGGCTTTGTGACGACGTTCGTGCGTTCAATCACGGCGATTTCTGCAATAATCCTGCTTGTAACGCCAAAATATCTGCTCATTACGGTCAGAATCAACGAATTTGCAGAGAAAGGCGGATACGGCGTTGCCTGTGCCTACGCAACGATTCTGATAATAATCACCTATGCGGCAATCTGCATAATGAACCTGATTCTTGGCAAAATCAGGACAAATGGCTGACACAAAATGAATTTTTTGGACGGTTGACTGTAAGAATCAATTTTTTTTGGAGAAAATATTATGGAAAATAAGACACCGAAAGGCGTACGCCTTGAACACATAACGAAAATCTATCAGGATCCTAAAACAAAAAAGGATTTTAATGCAGTTGATGACGTAACGCTTCAGATTGAACCGGGAAGTTTCGTTACTCTGCTTGGTCCGAGCGGCTGTGGAAAAACGACGACTTTAAGGATGATTGCAGGGTTTGAAAGCCCTGATGCAGGTGAAATTTATCTGGGAGATGAAGCAATCAATGCACTTACGCCGAACAAGCGTGATACTGCGATGGTTTTCCAGAGTTACGCACTTCTGCCTCATTACAATGTTTTTGACAACGTTGCCTACGGGTTAAAAATCCGCAAATTGCCGAAGCAGGAAATTGAACAGCGCGTAATGGACATGCTTGCCCTCGTTGAACTTGACGGCAAGGAAGAACGCATGACAAATCAGCTTTCGGGCGGTCAGCAGCAGCGTGTTGCCCTTGCGCGTGCACTTGTAATGCAGCCTGGCGTCCTTCTTTTTGATGAACCTCTTTCAAATCTTGATGCAAAACTCCGCGTAACAATGCGCACTGAAATCCGCAAGATTCAGCGTAAACTCGGAATTACTGCAATCTATGTTACTCACGACCAGAGCGAAGCCATGAGCCTTTCAGACGAAATTATCCTTATGAACAAGGGAAGAATTGCGCAGAAAGGCACTCCGCAGGAAATCTACTATCGTCCGAACAGCGAGTTTGTTGCAGATTTTATCGGTGAAGTAAACTTTCTTAGCGGTACGGTAAGCGAAGCATATGGTGAACAGGTTACAGTAAATGTTGACGGCGTGGCGATTAAGGCGGGGACAAACGGAAATCTTGAAAAGGGAAGTCAGACGAAAATCGTCATCCGCCCGGAAAATCTTCGCCTTGCAGACAAAGGGCAGCTTGCGTGCGATGTAATTTTGAGTACGTTTATGGGCGCATATCAGTATTATCAGGTTATGGTCGGGGATACACTTTTAAAAATCCACGATTACAACCCGCGCGGACACAAAATCTACGAAGCCGGTGATAAAGCGTTCCTGGATTTTGAGGGTTCAAGCCTGCATACGCTTTAATTGAACAGAACTGCGCATTTCTTTATAATTTCGGGTTGTGTAAACATCAATTATAAAGGACGCTCCAATGAAAGCTATTGAACTTGAAAAAGCTTATAATCCGAAAGACTTTGAGGACAGAATTTATAACGAATGGGTAGAAAAAGGCTATTTTAAGCCTGTCAGCGACGAAGCTTCTCCTGTTCATTCTCAGAAGACTTCTAACATCAAATATACGGTTGTAATTCCGCCGCCGAATGTTACGGGCGTGCTTCACATGGGGCACGGTCTCAACAACACTTTGCAGGATGTCGTTGTGCGCTATCACAGAATGAGGGGCGACGATACTCTCTGGATTCCGGGAACTGACCACGCCGGCATTGCAACCCAGAACGTAGTAGAAAAACAGCTTAAAAAAGAAGGCAAATCCCGCAACGACCTCGGACGCGCGGCTTTTATTGAACGCACCTGGGAAGTTACCCACAAACATCACGACATCATCGTAAAGCAGCAGAAAAAACTCGGGAACTCTGTTGACTGGAGCCGCGAACGCTTTACTTATGACGAAGGCCTTTCCAAAGCTGTGCGCGACGTTTTCGTTACCCTTTATGAACGCGGTCTTATGTACAAGGGACAGTACCTCGTAAACTGGTGTCCTCGCTGCGGAACTGCCCTTGCTGACGACGAAGTTGAACACGAAGACACGCAGGGCGCAATGTACCACATTTTCTACGACTATGCAGACGGTTCCGGCAGAATTGAAGTTGCGACAACCCGTCCTGAAACATTCTTCGGGGACACAGCCGTTGCCGTAAACCCGGAAGATGAACGCTATAAAAATCTGGTCGGTAAAAAAGTAGTCCTTCCTTTAATCAATAAGGAAATTCCGATTATCGCTGATTCCTATGTAGACAAAGAGTTTGGAACGGGTATGGTAAAAATCACTCCGGCTCACGACCCGAACGACTGGGAAGTCGGAAAAAGACACAATCTTGAAGTAATCAACCTTTTGAACCCGGACGGAACTTTAAATGACAATGTTCCTGAAAAATACCGCGGATTAAAGCCTGAAGCCGCAAGAAAGCTTGTAATTGAAGACCTGACCGAAAGCGGAAACTTTAAGGGTGAAGAAAAAATGGTTCACTCTGTAGGACACTGTTACCGCTGTCATACGGTTGTTGAGCCGTATCTTTCATACCAGTGGTTCGTAAAAATGAAGCCGATGGCAGATAAAGCTTTAAAAGCATGGCGCAACGGTGAAATCGAATTCTTCCCGAAAAAGTGGGAAAACACATACACGCACTGGCTCGAAAACATCCGTGACTGGTGTGTAAGCCGTCAGATCTGGTGGGGACACAGAATTCCTGCGTGGTACTGCGACTGCGGAGAAACAATCGTAAGTCGCACTGACCCGACCTGCTGCCCGAAATGTGGCGCAGACGCTTCTCATTTAAGACAGGATCCTGACGTTCTCGACACGTGGTTTTCTTCATGGCTGTGGCCGTTCTCAACCTTAGGCTGGCCTGAAAACACTGAAGACCTCAAGAAATTCTACCCGACGACAGCCCTTGTAACTGCCTATGACATCATTTTCTTCTGGGTTTCAAGAATGATTATGGCTGGTCTTGAGTTTACGGGCAAAGCGCCGTTCCACGACATCTACATTCACGGTCTTGTCCGCGACAAGCAGGGAAGAAAGATGTCAAAATCGCTCGGCAACGGAATTGACCCTCTCGACATCATTGAACAGTACGGCGCAGATGCGCTCAAGTTCACTCTGACCTATCTTTGCGCCCAGGGACAGGATATTTTAATCGACAATGATTCATTCAAGTTCGGCTCAAAATTCTGCAATAAAGTCTGGAACGCAAGCCGCTATATTCTGGGAAATCTTGAAGGCAGAAATCTTGTTCCCGTAAAAGATGAAGAACTTTCTGAACTCGACAAGTGGATTTTCGGCGAACTGAACACCGCTGCAAAAAATGCGCGCGCTGCCCTTGATTCTTACCGCTACAACGATGCGGCAAGTGCCGTTTACGAATATTTCTGGAACACGTTCTGCGACTGGTACGTTGAAGCGACAAAACTCGTATTCTGGCACGGAAGCGAAGAAGAAAAAGACCGTCAGATTTCAGTTCTGCTCAACGTTCTCGAAGAATCTTTGAGGCTTTTGCATCCGTTCATTCCGTTTGTTACGGAAGAAATCTATTCAAAACTCCCGCTCACTCAGATTGTTGAAAACCGCAGGGCTGCTGGAACTCAGAAAATCCTGCCGGCTGAAGATTATTCAAGCATGCTCGTAAGCGCTCCTTATCCTGAAGAAAAGACAGAACGTGTTGACGAAAAAATCAATGCGCGTTTTGAAGCCCTCAAAGACGTTGTAAGAAGCGTTCGCGGACTTCGCGTTGAATGCGGCGTAAATCCTGCTGATAAAATCAGTCTTGCGCTTGTAGTTGAAAACGGTAGTGCCGCTGAAGTCTGCAGAGAAAAGGTTGACATGATTTGCCTTCTTGCCGGACTTTCTAAAATTGAATTCGTTGAGGCAAAACCAGAAAAATCAATCGGAACTGTCGGAAGCGGATTTGAAGCCTTCATT
>CAVJKK010000017.1:0-11707 GCA_963649855.1 Anaerovoracaceae bacterium | reverse complement strand
GTAGACCGCAAGAAACGCAAGTTTCTTGGCACGACACGAGGTCGTACAGGTTCTTTGCGAGAGGCTATTTGAAGTTATTCAATAACTTAAACAATGTGTAAATTGCAAAAACTTGAAGTTAGGGGTATTTAATTTAGTGAAATGATTGAACGCCTATTTTTTTGCTTACCGTATAAATTCTTGATAAAAAATTTAATTTATATTTCGTTTGTGTTACAATATTTTTACGGTGTACGCGCTGTTATATATATGGAGGCAACCATGAAAAATAAATTGAAAGTTCTTGCTGTGCTTTTTTTCGCCGGAGTTCTGTCCGGTATTGCTGCGGCTGATACAGTTCCTGAAGGTTTCGTGAAAGTTCCGGCTGGTTCAATTACCGGAACGGAAAAATGGAAACCTTCATCCATTATATTTGCACCTGACCGCAGAATTACGATTGATTCATTCTACATGTGCGACCATGAAGTAACGCAGGGCGAGTTTGAAGACGTAATGGGCGCTAATCCGAGCAAGGCAAATACAGACGGAGAAGACGAAAAAAATCCCGTAAATTATGTGAACTGGTATGAGGCAATCGCTTACTGTAATAAACTTTCCTTAAAAGACGGTTTAACGCCGTGCTACACCGTAAGCTGTGTTGCTGACTGGGCAAATCTCGACTATTCATCGATTCCGACTGCTGTTGATTCAACATGGGATGAAGCAATCTGTGATTTTTCTGCTGACGGCTACCGTCTTCCTACAGAAGCTGAATGGGAATGGGCTGCGCGTGGCGGTGAAAAATATACTTATTCCGGCAGCGATAACGCAGGTGAAGTTGCCTGGTATACATACAGCATAAATTTCAGCGCAACAAATGAAGTAAAGACAAAGAAAGCAAACGCTTACGGCTTGTACGACATGAGCGGAAATGTCTGGGAGTGGTGCTGGGACTGGCAGGGGCGTATTGACGGTTCTACGGGGGCTTTGGGACCTCAGTCGACCGTTACTTATCACCGCATTTACCGCGGGGGCAGCTGGTGCAGTGACCTTAATCAGTGCACGGTTTCCGCGCGGATCGACAACAACCCGAACTATCTCAACAATACCATCGGTTTTCGCGTAGTTCGTTCTATCGTTAAGTAAATTTATCTGCAGGCATGGTCTGTTTTCCTTGTACAAAAAGATGAAAGTCAATATAATCTTTAGTGTAATTGAAAATATTAAGTAAAACTAAAGTTTTACTTATGGGAGAAAAATATGGAAAAGACTATTGCCCTGATTCCGGGGGACGGAATCGGTCCTGATGTTGTTGCAGAAGCAGTAAAGGTTCTTGACGCTGTTGCAAAAAAATACGGTCATAAGTGGAATTACAGGAATGTAATTGCCGGTGGTGCTGCCATCGATAAATTCGGAAAACCTCTTCCGCAGGATCAGCTTGACATCTGTCTTTCCAGCGATGCAACTTTGCTCGGCGCTGTCGGCGGTCCTAAATGGGATAACGTTGCTCCGGAAATCCGTCCTGAAAAAGCCCTTCTTGGACTCCGCGGCGGAATGAAGGTATTTGCAAACCTTCGCCCTGCCGTTATGTGGCCTCAGTTGAAAGATGCCTGCCCTTTAAAAGATGAAATCGTCGGTGACGGTCTTGATATCCTCGTCGTACGCGAACTTACTGGCGGAATCTACTTTGGCGAAAGGGGAACTGCCACTGACGGAAAGAGCGCGTGGGACACTGAAAAATATTCATGGGAAGAAATTGAAAGAATCGTTCGTCTCGGCTTCCAGTCTGCACAGAAAAGACAGAAGCACTTGACTGTAGTTGACAAGGCAAACATCCTGAATTCAAGCCGTCTCTGGAGAAAGGTCGCAGAAGAAGTTCACAAAGAATACAGCGATGTAACTCTTGACTTCCTCTACATTGACAACGCTTCAATGCAGCTTGTACGCAATCCGCGCCAGTTCGATGTAATTGCGACAAGCAACATGTTCGGCGACATCCTTACGGACGAAGCAAGCCAGATTACGGGTTCAATCGGCATGCTCGCTTCTGCTTCTTTGGGCGACGGAACTGGTCCTGGACTTTACGAGCCGATTCACGGAACTGCTCCTGACATCGCCGGAAAAGACCTTGCAAATCCTCTTGCAACAATCCTTTCTGCGGCAATGCTCCTGCGCTACAGCTTTAAGCTTGAAACAGAAGCAAAGGCAATCGAAAATGCGGTAAACGCCGTGCTCGATGCAGGCTGGAGAACAGGCGACATCGCAGGTTCAAAGCGCGAAGAAGTGAAGGCAGCAGGCAAACTCGTCGGAACAAAGAAAATGGGCGAACTTGTCGTAGAACAGCTTAATAAATAGTTCTGGCTTCGACTTTTTGAAAATCATCATCTGAAAAAGGCTTTCGGTCGGTTCTGTCATCATTGCGCCGATTGAGCTTGTCGAAATCAAGCGTACTGGTGGTTACTGCGCTTCGCTTGTGCCTTCGGGCGACAGGCTCAACCACCGTGTTTACCTGCGCCTTTTTTGACAATTTACACAGTAATTCAAAAACTCGACATTCAGCCCCACACGCATAAAAAAGCCCCCGGCAGATTTCTGTCGGGGGTGTTTTTGTTACGGCACTCCCCGCAGCGCTTGGGCTGTGGGGGGGGGAGTAGTTTACTGATTACTCATAAGTAATTGTAATTGAATACAGATAGTTACTTGCATTTACCGTAGTAATTTTAATTGTACAGTCTGATTCTGCTGTATATGAATAGCTTGTTCCAGTCTGTGTTTCAGAAGTTGTTGTTCCGTCGCTGAAAGTATAACTTGTATATTCGCTATATGATGAAACGTCAACTTTTGCTCCTGCTTTTACGGCAAACTGAACGTATCCTGATGAAATCTGACTATTATCGCCACCGTTATCTCTTATGGTTGCATTTGAAATGTCAAAATTTGCTATAGTTGTGTAATTTCCTGAAGAGCCGAAATTGATGGTTGTCGTTTCATCAATTGATGTAGAAGACGTGTATTTTGTTACTGCAACCGTAATCGCACCTGTTGCGCTTACCGTAACTGTAATTGTTGCTGCGTTTTCGCTGGCGTCTTTTGCGGTGATTTTTGTTGTACCTGCTGCTACAGATGTAATTACGATACCGTCAGTTGTAATTTCTGCCGTTGCGACACCTGAATCTTCCGGAGTAACTGTTGTTGCCGTAAGACCAAGAGTTGCTTCGTCGTTTGTTACTGTTGTGTTTGCAGCGGTAAATTCAACTACGCTTTCCGTGTGGTCTGCATCTGCTGTTACGTTTGTTACGCTGATTGAGTACAGGTATGCAGTACCTGTTGCAACGATCGGGCAGTAACCGTCTTTTGCTGCCGTGTATGTTGTCGTATTTGCCGTAGCTGCAACACCTGCAACCGTGTATTTGTACTGACCAGTATAAGCAACTACCGTTACCGTACTTCCTGCATTTACAGGAACTTTAATTTCCGTACCGCTGTTGAACTGTGCATAACCGCTGCTGTTGTAAGCAAGTTTACCATTGTTGCTTGCATCGACTGTAAGGACAATGCCTTCGATATTGCTGTCTAAGGTGCCGGTTGTGTTCTGTATGCTTGTAGAAGTAATTGAAGCCGGAGAAGAATTCTGCCAGTCCCATACTGCGTCGTACATTACTTTTGCATAAACGAGAGGACAGTTTTCTTTGCTTGTATCTCCACGTGCAAGTGTCCATGTGTCGCCTGTATCAAGGTGGTAAACGTAAGTATTGAGCGTAGTCGTTTCATCTGTAGAAACTACAGTTGCCGAAGTTCCTGCTGCACTTGTTACTGCTGGCGCAGCCTTGAGGTTAGAGTTTGTATAAGTGATGACGGTAAGTGTTGCCGGGCTGATTGTGCTTACTACAAGCTGTCCTGCAGAGTTCAACTTCAAGCCATTAGTAGTTGAAATTGTCTTACCAGCCATATTTTCAAACGTTACAGTTGCACCAAGTGATTTATATGAAGAACTTGCAAAACTGAAATATTTAGAATTATATGCATCGTCTTCAGCATCGAGTGTGGTGTCAGTTGTAAACCATTCTGCAGCAGTCCATTCAGATTTTACAGGGTTGCATGTTTTTGTTGCTGTTACAGAAGAGTTTCCGCATGAAGTTGCAGTAAATATTACTTCTCCGGCAGTAAGGAACGTTACCTTTCCTGTGTACTGGTCAATTGTAGCAACAGCTTCGTCAGAAGAACTCCACAGAACGTCTGTGTTTGTTGCATCTTCCGGAGTTACCGTTGCACTGAGCGTAAGGGCAACGCCAACCATTTCAAGGTCAGAACTTGCAGAAATATCAAGTGCTGTTACCGGTGTGTTTGTAAGGGAATCATCATATTCAACTACAATCTGAGTGATGTAAGAAGTCGTGCCTGCCGTAATTGTTACAGTACCTTCGCCAGAGTAGTTGATGTAATTCTTCTGGATTGTTGAGTTCGTATTTCCGTTGTTAAAGCTGTAGATTGCTTCGCCCTGGTCTCCAGACTTAATCGTTCCGTAGCCGGAATAGTAACCTTCTACGCTGATTGTTGCATTACCAGTAACGGCAAAACTGATTGTGCTGCCTGCAGTGCCTTTTGCATGAGATTTTCCGCTTTCGTGTGCAAAACCGCTGAGTGTTACACCAGAATCTTCTGCATAAGCGCCTGAGCCTTCTGTCGTAAAGTCATAAGTTACAATATTCGGTTCAGTTTCGCCGTCAAGCAATTCAGAAGAAGTATCTTCTGTTACTGTCCAGTTGTTTGTGCTGATTACAGAATCAATATCCCATACGTTTTCTACGTGTTTTCTAAACTTTTGAGCACCAACAAGGTAGATGCGGTTTAAGATATTTTTGCGTCCTGCGTATTCTGCAGATTTTACAGAATCAGAAAGAATTCCGCCGAGTCCGTTTGAAGATTTAGAATAGTAACTATCTGTCTTGAATCCAACATACTGCTGGTCACTTGTGCCGTTTGCCTTGCTTGCCCAGATTTTGCTATTCAAAGAAGTACCTTCTCCAAGCTGAATTTCAGAATTAACTACTGCAACCTGGTTGTAGTAAGAAGAGAAGTTTGAAGTTGCCCACGGATTGCGCCCAAGATAAACATCATCAAGACCGCTTTCTACCTGAAGTTTTGAGTTGTAGATTACAAGACCTTTTCCGACTTTGTTCTGAACGCTCATGCGCGGAGCCGTAAAGTATGCTTTTGTCGTTCTTGAACTGATTGCACGCAATATACATTCTTCATAAAGGGCAACCTGACCGGAAGAACTTTCCATCCACAGGAAGTCAACATCGCCTTCGATGTAACACTTGTAGAACCATGCTTTTCCCGTTGTGCGCAGTGTGTCCTGACCGCTCAGGAAAGAGCAGTTGTAGGCAGCTACAGTTCCAGTTGAATCAAAGCCAAGAGTTTCTGCCTGTGCGTCCCCTGTTGTAGTTCCATAAGAATTCTGCAAAGTAAGGTTTTCAAGAATGATACTTCCAGTTCCGTCAACAGCAAGAAGTGAACGTGTTTTCTCGTTGTTCATGTTAGAACCCTTACCGTAGATAAGAACGTCAGTTCCGTAAGCAGCAGTTCCAGCTCCTGAGATTTTTACAGTTGCAGTTCCGTTGTAAGAAAGAGCATCTTCATTGTAAGTTCCAGGAGCAAGAGTGATTGTGTAAGTGCTTGTATCGCCCGAAGTCGGGATAGCAGCAAGAGCAGCAGTGATTGTGTCGTAAGTCGTGTTGTTCATTGTAATAGTGCCAGCTTCAGCAGCAGCCGTTGTTGCAATACGACCTGCATTTAAAAATCTTACTGCATAAGAATTAATTGCAGTTTCACTGTAAATTCCAACGTAGTAAGAAGTTTCTTCGGTGACTTTTGCAACTGATGCTACGCCGTTCGTGACTTGCAAAATTTCCTTAAATGTTCCATCTGCGTTAAAGAGTGCAACTTTTGGATATGTTGTTTCACCGGTTGCAAGGGCAAATGTTAATTTGTAGTCAATATTTGCCGAAAGGGTGATTTTAATGAATTTCATTTCGTTTGTAGCAAGAGAACCATTTTCACCATCTGTGCTTACTGGAATTGTATAGAAGCTTGCAGAAGAACTTGCACTTTCCGTAACGCTTATTTCTTTAGAGTTTGTTCCAGAAGAAATTAAGTTGTCATTAGAGTCCAAAAGTTCGACTTTTAATCCGTCAATCGCATAGTCAGCGACAGGAACTTTTTCAAAAGTGATTTTGTAAGTATAGCCTGAAAGAATCGTATCTTCCGAACCTTCAACTACTGCAGTCTTTGTAGCAGAACTGAGGTCAACTTTATCAAGATATGTATACTCTGCGGCAGAACCAGATTTGTAGCCCAAACGAACAGAATTTGTCTGAGTTGCAACTACGCGGGCAGAAGCCGAAGAAGAAGCATAATAGTCAGGTACAAACATAGAAACACTTACAGCACCTTTTACAGAGCTGGAAGAATCAGAAATGTCGTCATTTGAAAAAATGTTGCTGCACGAGAAAAGTCCTGCCGCAACAAAAAGGGCTGCAACACCCCTCAAAAAGTTTTTAATAGATTTTTTCATTTAATCCACCTTTTTATTAGAAAATAGTTACATCAACAGAACCAGTTAGTGATTCAGTAGAACTTTTTCCATCCGCAGTAACAGTTGTTTTAGTCATTCCGGTAGTACTTCCGCTGGAATCTTTATCTGTGGTAATTGTTGAAGAAGAACCATCAGCATTTGTAGTCGTAACAGAAATTGAAGTAGAATTATCCTCATAGGTCGTTGTTGATGTTTCTGTAGCCGTGCCATCGGTATTAGAAACTTTTTCAGATACAGTTGTTGAATTATCAGCATTAACTGTTTTTGTGTTTGTTGTCTCTGTTCCGTCTGCAGCAGTTATAATTTTTGTCGCTTTAACCGTGGCGGATTCAGAACCTTCTGTCTTTGTTACGGTGATATTACAGGTTGCTGTTTTTCCACCGTCTTTTGTAGTAACGGTAACAATTGTCGTGCCAGTCGCGACAGCGGTTACATTGCCGTCTTCAGTAACAGTAGCAACAGTGACGTTTTCAGTAGTCCATTCAACACTTTTATCAGAAGCATTTGAAGGCGACACTGTGGGCGTAAGGGTAAAACTTTTACTCTCATTATTGCTGTCAAGGCTGAATGTAATATCAGACCAATCTAAAGAAACGCCCGTTACACTGACATTTTCATCATCGTCCGACTTACAGCCAACGAAAGCCGAACCAAGCAAAGCAATCGAAGCAGCAACCGCGAAAGCTTTCCAAATTTTTTTCATAAAAATCCTCCATTTTACGATGTGTCCCCGCCCCATGCGGCGACAATTTTTCTTATACTGAAATTTAAACGGTGGATTTTTTTTAATACCCAAAGCAGTGCTGTTGGTTCGGAGCACAATTTCACCCCGCGCCGTAATTTACAGACAGCGCCTTGTTTTACCGCCGAACCCGCTTTCCGGGGTTCCGGCATTCGCCTTCAGTGTTTTCCGCTGATTGAGCCTGTCGAAATCAAGGAAACCACGAACTACAATTGCAGCACCACTAAAAAAATCCTTCAAACACAGAAAACACCGCGCTCCGCGCGCCCCTCCAATCGGGGCTAGGATTTGTATTAGCGCGCGCGACCTCCTGTCGCGGTCCAAGAACTGCGTACGACGTTTGTCGTGCGCAGTTCTTGCGGGAATTTCATTCTTTAGCGCCGTCCGTGGCGCCAAATTCCGTAAAAACTAAAAAAATTAAAAAAGTTCTCTGAAAAATGTGTAAATTTGCATTTTCAGCGCCATTTGCGCGACCTCCTGTCGCCGACACAAATTGCGCTGCAATTTGTGCGAATCCTTAGTCTTTTGTGCCATCCGTGGCACCATTTGTAGAAAAAAATCAAAAATCTTTCCTAAAAAATGTGTAAAAATGCAAAATCAGCGCCATTTATATAGTGTGCACAAAAACAGCGCCACGGATGGCGCGTAAAGAAAGGCGAGATTTTTCAAAAAGCCTGTGCTTTTTGAAAACAAATCTCGCAGTTACAAAAATGACAGGACGGCATTTTTGTAACGACCATTTAATATACGTAAGGAAAAATTGCTTACAAAAATAAATTCTTTTTAGGAGAAACCAATGGAAAACTTTGAATTACCGGTTTTTGAGCGTTGGGAAGATTTGACTCTTGCCAACAACTTTATCTTCTGTAAAGTCATGGAAGAAAATCCCGAAATCTGTAAAGAGTTGCTCGAGATGCTGCTGAACATCAGAATTGAAAAACTCGAACAGCCGAATGCGGAGAAAAGCCTTAAAGTCGACTACCATTCCCACGGAATCAGGTTCGACGTCTATGTAAAAGACGGCACGGGTCGTTCGTTCGATTTAGAGATTCAGACGACGAAAAAGTCCGACCTTGCAAAGCGCGCACGTTATTATCACGGACTTATGGACGTGGATGCGCTTCAGAGCGGAGTCGCCTATGACACCTTGAAAGACAGTTTTGTCATCTTCTTGTGTCTCGGCGACGTGTTCGGGTATGGGCTGCCGGTCTACACCTTCCGCAGAACCGCAAAAGAAGACAATTCAATTTTGATGAACGACGGCACGACAACAGTCTTTTTCGATGCCTTAAACTATGATAAAATGGGTTCAGAAAAAGTGCGTTCATTCTTCAAGTTCTTGTGCGGACTGGACATCAAGGACAACTTTACAGAAAAACTTTCCGCCTTAGTCGAACGCCTTAAAATGAACGCACGGCAGAGGCAGGACTATATGACATGGGAACAGGAATTAAAGATTCAATCAAAAGAAATCGCAGGGAAAATCGCCCCGATAATGGCAAAAAACATGGCAAAAGATATGGCACGGGACATGGCAGAAGGTATGGCAAAGAACATGGCTAAAGACATGGCGAAAAATATGGCTGAAGGCATGGCTAAAAACATGGCTAAAGACCTTGCAAAAGATATGGCGCAGAAAAAAGCCGTTGAAACTGCTAAGAACATGTTCGAATTAAATCTTATACCAGAGCAAATTGCAAAATGTACCGGGCTTCCGCTTGAGCAGGTGCTGGAACTACAGAAAGAAGTGGCATCCGTGACAAACTAACCAATGCGGATTCCTTAAATCCCCATTGTTTTCTTCCGATACTGAAGGTATGAAAAAATATTTTTGTTTGTTTTTTTGTCTGGTTTCTTTTTCTCTCTGTGCATTTGCTGAAGCGCATTTTTCTTTCGGGCTTGGCTCGGGGTATGTTTTTTATGGTGATGACGACTTGAAAGACCTTCTTGCTGATTTTGATCAGTCAAGTCAGGTGATTCTCTGCGGTGATTTTGAACTCACCTTACCGCTGGCGGATTCCGTAAAGTTTGCGCTTGGACTCGATTCCATACTCGACGCACGCTGGAAGGGAAGCCACCACATAATCCTCTGGGATTACTGCTCTTTTGCCGGTTTTGACATTTACCCCGGAATTGCGGGACTTTACGGCACGGTTCAGTACTGTTTCGGACGTCGCACGGATTTTTACAGCCTTGAAAATCAGGACGACACGATAAAAAGTTCACGCTTTGGAAACGGCTTTGCCTTTGGTGCAGGTTATGATTTCGGCTATAAAAAAGACGTCTGGGCTCCTGAGATTTACGCTGGCTGGAGACATATGCCGCGCGGCGGCTCAAGCGACAACATAATCGAAGTAAAATTCCGCCTGCACTCTTAGTTTAACGGTGAACTGACAATCAATTCGTTTGCAATCTGCTGATTTTAAGGTTATTCTATACGGCAGACATTTTTACTTGTATGCGCAAGGGATAGGAGGGGCGCCGAAGGCGTTGTTTTGCAGCGCAAAACAATGGAGCGGACAGCGGAACCCCGGATAGCCCGTTTTGCGGCTCGCCGCAAATGCGCCCGAAAGATAAAAATCACAACTTAATTTCAGGATATACCAATGCAGATTGAGACACAGACGGACAGCCGGCATCTTTTTGGGAGCGAACAGACGAAACTTACCGAGGTCGGCATTGCAATTGACGTTGGAACGGCAACCGTTGCGCTGAATGTCTGGTCGCTTTCTTCCGGAAAACTTCTTGGCTCGCTTGCAGAAAGAAACTCTCAGCTGCGCTACGGTCAGGATGCAATCCACAGAATCACTTTTGCAGTCCGCCCGCCTTTGACCGGTTCAGCTTCCGTTGTGGAAACCGGCTCTTCTGCCCTTCATTATTCGATAATCGCACAGCTTGAAAAGATGATTGCCCAGACGCTTGCCGTCATTACGCAGAAATTTGCGGGCAGACTTTATTTTGACGTTTCAAGAATCGTGATAACCGGAAACACGACAATGCTCAGTTTTATCTGCGCTTTCCCAGTTGAAGGTCTTGCTGCCGCGCCGTTTACCCCGCCTTCAAAGTTCGGATTTACTTCAAGGTGGGATTGCGTGCGCCGCGGGCTTGTAAGCGAAAAATGCGCTTCACTTGATTCTCCGACCCCCGAGATTTTACAGATTTTTGCTTCCAGCTGCGTAGACCCGTCTGTTCCGGTCTTTTTTCCGCCGTGCCCGGGGTCGTTTGTCGGTGCGGATACAGTCTGCGCAATGCTTTCCGCCGGATTCTTACCGGAAAGCACGGAGGAACGGCAGAACGAAAATTCCGGCTGGAATCTGCCGCTAAAAACTCCCGTTCTGCTTGCGGATATTGGCACAAACACGGAAATTGCACTTTTTGTGCCTGGTTCTCAGTCTGAAGACGCAAAAATCATGTGTGCGTCATCGGCAGCCGGTCCAGTGTTTGAATGTACGAACGTTATCTGCGGAATGAGCCCACTCAACGGCGCAATCGAAAAAGTTACCTGTAAGGATAAAATATCGTGCCAGGTGATTGGCGGTGGCAGTGCCCGCGGAGTCTGCGGAACGGGGCTTGTCAGTGCGGGGGCAGAGTTTATTCGCCGGAACATAATAGACGACGCGGGAAACATTCAGAAAAACATTTCAAAACTTGCAGACGGCACGCCGTGCGTTCAGCTTACTCCGGCAGTCTTTCTGTCACAGCCGGATATTCGTTCACTTCTGCTTGCCAAGGCGGCGGTTTATGCCGGGCTTGAATACATGCTCGAACATTCACCTTCGCTTCCGGTTTTGTGCGTGGCGGGCAGTTCTGGTGCGGATTTTAACATCGAAGACGCGTGTACAATCGGGCTTATCCCTCAAAAACTGAAAGACCGCTGTGTTCATCTCGGAGATGCAGCGCTTGAAGGGGCGTCTGCAATGCTTTTTTCAAAAAAACTCCGCAAAAGAGCCTTTGAAATTGCAAGTCATACCAAAATCGTAAATTTTTCAGAACTTCAGGGCTTTCAGGAAAAGTATTCCAATTTTATGAAGTTTTAGCATACGGGCGTTACGGCACTTCGTGCCGTCGCGCTTTTCAGGGTTCCGCTCCCCGCTCCATTGGCGCGAATGCGCCAACGCCTGCCGGCGCCCTTACAATCGCTAACGCGTTTTTACTAGTCAGGACTTCGAGTTTTTGAAGGGTGGGCGGTTTTTATTTTTTCTGCATAAAACGTTCATCAGGATGAACGTTTTTGTTTGTCTTGATGGACGTTTTTATTCATCTTGATAAACGCACCCTGTCCATCAAGATGAACAGGGTATATCCATCAAGATAAACGTATCCTGTTCATCTTGATAAACACACCCTGTCCATCAAGATAAATGTACCCCCTTCATCAAGATGAATTT
>CAVJKK010000016.1:6030-11741 GCA_963649855.1 Anaerovoracaceae bacterium | reverse complement strand
GGTTTAATGATTTCTACGAGAATTATGATTTGAGTCAGAAACGACCGGATCTGATTCTTTTTGATTTGGGCATCAGTGTTTACCACTACGAAAGGAGTGGGAGGGGATTTTCTTTCCGTCACGATGAGCCGCTTGATATGCGCCTGAATGTGAATGAGGGCGAAAGCGCTGCTGACATCGTGAACACGTGGAAGGAAGAAGAGCTGGCAAATATGATTTATTTGTACAGCGACGAAAAAATGAGCCGCAGGATTGCGCGTGCCATTGTTGAAGCAAGACAGGGTGGAAAAATTGCTTCTTCAAAGGCGCTTGCGGAGATTATCTGGAATGCCGTGCCTGCAAATTACAGGTACGGTCAGATTCATCCTGCGACGAGGACTTTTCAGGCGCTGAGGATTGCGGTCAACAGCGAACTCAGGCGCTTGCCAAAAGCCCTTCACAGTGCTTTTAACGTGCTGGAAAACGGCGGAAAAATGGGGGTGATTACTTTCCATTCGCTTGAAGACAGAATTGTAAAGAACTATTTCCGCAATCTTGGCAAAAAGTGCGTCTGTCCTCCCGAGCAGGCGGTGTGTACCTGCGGGGGGAGCGCGTGTGCTGAAATTCTTACAAAAAAGCCGGTTGAACCGACTGCGGAAGAAGTGAAAATGAATTCTCCGAGCCGCAGCGCAAAACTGCGCGTTGTAAGGAAAATCCGCGATGCGAGCGAACAGCATTTTCTGGCAATTGAAGACGAAGCGATGTAAAGGCGCAAATCTGGAGGACGTTTTTAATGGCTCAAAAATCTGAGTTGAAAACCCGCATCTGGAGTTATGTCTTTGCGATTGCAATTCCTGCTCTGCTGGTTTTGCAGGCGGTTCAGTCTTATAAATATAAAAAACTGCGTTCTGAAATCGCTGCTCTTGAAAAAAAACAGGTTGAACTTGTTGAACAGAACAGAAAATTGATTTCGGACATAAGCGTGCTTTCAAGTTCGGAAAGAATCGAACAGATTGCCGAAGGCGAACTTGGCATGCATAAAGCGGACACGGAGGATATTGTCCGCGTAGAAATAAAAGGGGAAAAGTAAGGCATACACAAAATGGTTGTTTCTGCTGCTGAAAATAAAACATCTCTGCTGACTCTCGAAGAACTGCTGTCCGCTGTGGACGGCACTGTTATCTGCGTTCAAAAATTCAATCCGCGCGCTTTCTGTTTTTCTTCGGTAGTTACTGACAGCCGTAACGTCGTGCCTGCTTGTCTTTTTGTGCCTTTAATCGGTGAATTTCAGGACGGGCACAAATATGTTCCTCAGGCGGTAAAAAGCGGCGCGGGCGTTGTCTTTGTTGCAGAGTCTGCTTTTGGCGAAAACCGCGCTTTATACGAAAAACTTGCAGAAGAAAATCCTCGTGTTGCGTTCATTCTTGTAAAAAATACCCTTACTGCCCTCCAGAATGCGGCTCAAAAGTATGTTGAAAAATTCCCAAAGCTGATCCGGGTTTCTGTTACGGGTTCGAGCGGAAAGACTACGACAAAAGAACTTGCTGCCTCTGTTTTAAGCCAGAAATTCAACGTGGTATGCAATAAAGGCAATCTGAACAGCGAAACAGGACTTCCTTTGAGCTGTTTTGAAATCCGTCCGGAACACGAAGTTGCGCTTTTAGAAATGGGAATGAACCGCGAAAACGAAATCGGGGAACTTGCGCTCACTTTTAAACCTCAGTTCTGCGCGATTACGAATATCGGCACGGCTCACATCGGAAAACTCGGAAGCCGGCAGAAAATCGCGGAAGAAAAGAAAAAGATTTTCGATTATTTGCAGAGCAGCGGAGTGGCTGTAATTCCTGCGGCGGATGATTTTGCCCAATTCCTTGCAGAAGGCGTAAAAGGCAAGGTTGTGTGGTATGGGCGCGGAGTTGAAAACAACGGAATTGAGTTTGTAAGCGATGATGGAATTGACGGAACGACTTTTAAGGTTGACGGCGTTACGATTCATCTTGCAATTCCGGGAAGCTACAATTATCTCAATGCCCTTGCGGCAGTTGAACTTGGACGTGCACTCGGACTCAAGGCGGAAGAAATTAAAAAAGGAATTGAAAACGTAAAACCTTTGAGCGGGCGCAGTCACATTTTAAGGGGAAAATATACAATTCTTGAAGACTGTTATAACGCAAATCCTGATTCAATGGAAAAAGCGATTGAATTTGCAGGAAGCGTAAAATTCAATGGAAAAAAGATTTTTGTTCTCGGGTCTATGCTTGAACTCGGGCAGGAGTCGTGTGAAGCTCACAAAAAAGCTGGTCTTGAAGCTGTAAAAGGCGGAGCGGATATGATCATTTTTGTGGGAAAGGACATGCTTGCCGGTTTTGAAGCTGCAGAGAGTTGCGGAGCGGGAACAGAAAATCTACGCCTTAAATATTTTGAAAAAAGCGATGATGAATCAATTCTTGCCGTGGCGGAGTTGATTAAAGGCTTTGCCTCTGACGGAGATTTTATTCTGTTGAAGGCGAGCCACGGAATTGCACTCGACAGGCTTGTTCCTCTGTTGAACGGGGGGAAAAGCCTTGCATAACTTCAATTTTTTTGCTGAAAAGCCCGGCACTCGCTACAGAAAAAGCGATTCTCTCTTTATCGTCCTCGTAATGCTTTTGTGGGGAATTGGAATGGTTACGCTCTATTTCTGTTCTTCTGCCTACGGTCAGAAAGTTTTCGGCAGTCCGTTCCATTTTGTGTTCAGACAGTTTATCAGTTCTGCGATTGGTTTTGCCCTTCTTCTCTTTTTTGCCGTCATTGATGTGGAAAAAGTGCGGAAAATCCTTCCGCTGATTGTTTTCGGCGCTATTTTTCTGTGTCTCCTTACTTTTATTCCTGGAATCGGTGTTGAAAGAAACGGAGCAAGGCGATGGATTAAGATTCCGTATTTTTCAACTTTCCAGCCGTCTGAAGCAATCAAGTTTGCGATGGTTTTATTTCTGGCAAACATTTTTGACAAGCAGGAGAATCTGCCGGAAGAAGAAAAATCGATTTTCCCGGCGTTTGTCGGACTGTTCGTCTTTTCTGCGATAATAATTTTTCAGCAGGATTTCAGTACTGCGATTTTTGTTTTTTGCGTCGGAATGATGCTCTTTTTTGTTACCGGTGCAAGGTTGAGGTGGTTCATTCCGCTTTCGTTTTTTCTGATTCCGATTGCGGCAATTTTGATTCTTTCAAAACCGTACCGCGTAAACAGAATTTTAGGATTTATTGCACCTGAAAGCTATGCGCAGAGCCTCAACTGGCAGGTGAACGGCGCAAAGCGGGCAATTACTGACGGCGGCATTTTAGGGCAGGGAATCAGTTCCGGGCTGACAAAACTCAGCGGCGTGCCGGAAATCCAGTCGGACTACGTTTTTGCCGGCTGGGCGGAAGCGATGGGGCTGTTCGGCGTTGCGGTCTATCTTGCGCTGCTCGGATTTCTGCTGTGGCGGGTTTTTAAAATCTGTATGTCGTGCGGAAACAGGTTTGCTGCGATTTCGACCTTTGGATTTGGCTCTATAATTGTTGCGCAGTCGCTTATGAATATTGCCGTTGTGGGCGGGGTCATTCCTGCTACCGGCGTTCCGCTTCCGTTTTTCAGTTCGGGCGGTTCTTCCATGATTTTTACGCTTGCGATGTGCGGATTCATCATAAATTCGTCGAGAATAGAACAGACTGAAGAAAACATTTTTTTTACCGGAGAGTAGCTGCAGATGAGTGAAATAATGTTTACCTCGTTTGAGGATTACAAAAAGACTGAACAAAAGAAGAAAGACTCAAAAAGCAGGGCGTTAAAAGTCCTTTTTGTCGTTTTGCTGGTCATGCTTTTTGCCGAAGCGATAATCTATCTCTTTGTTTTTCCGTGCCTGAATCCAGTAAAAGTGACTTTCAGCGGATTAAAAAACAGCAGCGAGCAGGAAATTTCTAAAGTCTGCGGCAGCACCTTAAAAGAGAACTTTTTGAAATTCAACAGGGTGCAGGTGCAGTCTGTGATTGCGAGCGTTCCGGGAATTGAAGACGTTAAGGTTTTCAAGAGATTCCCTGACCGCGTCCTGATAAAAATTACCGAGCGCGAGCCGGTTGCCTTTACGTTCATCAATCGGGAAGAGCGGACCGTGCCTATCCAGATTGACAGAAATGGAGTATTATTTCCGTTAAATTCATCAGAAATTCCGCTTGACGGGTCGATTCCGATTATCTCCGGAGTTCCAGTTGAAAACATACCTGAGGGAATGAGGCTTCCTTCAAAATATCATCTGCTCATAGACCAGATTGCAAAGATTCAGGCTGCGAACAGAAAATATTTTGCGGCAGTGTCAGAAATTCAGGTTGTTCCGCGTGAATACGGAAATTTTGAGCTCGTGCTGATTCCGTTGAAATCGCATCTTCGGGTGATGGCAGACCGCGTGTTAAACGAAGATACGCTGCAGAAAATGATGGTAACACTCGACGTTGTAAACGGACTTGACAGGGATGTGGACGTAATTGACCTGCGGTACGGTTCAATTTCCTATCACTCAAAAAGCGGAAAAAAATGAGAGATGGCTGTGACTTTTTTATAGGAGCGTATTTTGAATAGCATTATTGTAGGTCTTGATCTCGGATCCAGTTACGTGCGCACTGTAATTGGCGAAGTGATTGACGATGGAAAAATTGAAATTATCGGTACGTCTCAAAAACAGTCTGCGGGATTGCGAAACGGAATCATCGTAAACCGTGAAAGTGCCATGGAATGCATAAAATCCTGCATCGAAGACGCTGAAATGAAAGCCGGCTACGAGGTTTATTCTTGCGTTACGGCGATCGGCGGTCATCAGGTTGCAAGTGAAGATTCAAACGGACTTGTTGCCATTGCAACTCACGGAAAAGGTGCAAGGGAAATCACACAGAACGATATTGATAAAGTTTTAGAGGCTGCAAATGCCGTAAATATTCCGATTGACAGAAAAATCCTTCATGTCATTCCAAAGATGTTCAAAACTGACGGAACTTCGGAAACGAAAAAACCGCTCGGAACTCTTGCAGTCCGCCTTGAAGCGGACGTTCACATCGTGACGGCTTCAAAAACTGCCGTTGCAAACATGAGTCAGTGCATTGAACGCGCCGGCTATATGCTTGACGGAATCATGCTGAAAACCCTGGCTTCCATGCACGCAGTAATGGGGCAGGACGAAAGGGAACTCGGTTCAGTCATCATAGATCTTGGCGGCGGCACGACAGACGCTATCGTAATTTATAATGACGCGCCGGTCTGCACAATCAGCGTGCCGGTGGGGCAGACCCTCGTAACGAACGACATTGCAATCGTAAAGGGAATTTCTCCGGCAAATGCTGAAAAAATCAAGATTGAAGACGGCTGTTGCTGGCCTGAAGCGATTGAAACTGACAGCGAAGTAATAATTCCAGGAGCTGGCGGCAGGGCACCTGAAGTTTCTTCCCGCTCTGAAATCTGCGGAATTATTGAACCGCGCATGCGCGAAATCTTTATGATGGTTCGCGATGAAATCATAAACCGCGCAAACACAAAGCTGGACGGAAACATCATTCTGACAGGTGGCGGCGCCTTGATGCCGGGAGTTGTTCAGCTGGCGGAAGATGTTTTCTGCACGAGTTCTGTGCGTGTAGGCGTGCCGGGAGATTTCGGCGGAATTCAGGAAGAATACAGGCGTCCTGATTTTGCGACTGCAGTCGGACTCGTAACCGGTTATTACGAAGAG
>CAVJKK010000016.1:0-6020 GCA_963649855.1 Anaerovoracaceae bacterium | reverse complement strand
TACGAAGAGTTTGCTTCTACAATGAACAGCGGCAAAAGAAATAAAAAAAATCATGATGATAAAAAGACAGACGGAGAGAATTTCTTCCAGAAATTCTTGAAAAAATTCTTTTAAAATAAAAAAAACTTGCGAAAGGGGATTCGCTTAAGTTTGGGCGGGAGGACGATATGGCAATGGATTTTCAGGTAACTTACGAAGATGAAGGTGTAAAGGAACCTGTTTTTACGGCGGGACAGAGTAATCCTACTGTAATCAAGGTAATCGGCTGCGGCGGCTGTGGCGGAAATGCGGTAAACAACATGGTTGATGCCGGCATTCAGGGAGTTGAATTCATCGCCATGAACACGGACTTGCAGCATCTTTCGGTTTCTAAGGCTGACTACAAACTTCAGATCGGTAAAAAAATCACCGGCGGACTGGGAGCCGGAATGCATCCTGAAATCGGTGAAGAAGCGGCAAACGAAGAATCTGAAACAATCAAGAAACTTCTGCAGGACACTGACATGGTTTTTATCACTGCCGGAATGGGTGGTGGAACGGGAACTGGTTCTGCGCCTGTCGTTGCTAAAATTGCAAAGGAACTTGGAATCCTCACCGTTGCCGTTGTTACGACTCCTTTTGCCTTTGAAGGTGAAGCGCGTGCAAAGTGTGCGATGGAAGGAATCAGAAAACTCCGCGAAGAAGTTGACTCCCTGATTGTAATCCCAAATCAGCGGGTTTTTGATACTGCAGAAAAACGCCTCCCGGTAAGTGAAGGCTTTAAAATCATCGATGACATTTTGCGACAGGGCGTTGAAGGAATTTCAAACATCATCACAAAAATCGGTATCGTAAACCGAGACTTTAAAGACGTAGAAACCGTAATGAAAGGTCAGGGAGATGCAATCCTCGGAATCGGCGTTGCAGAAGGTGAAAACCGTGGAATCGATGCCGCAACAATGGCAATCAACAACAAACTTCTGTCTGATACTCACATCGACGGTGCAAAACGCGTTCTGATTAAAATCAGTGGAAATGAAACCGTTGCGATAGACGAATGTGAGGAAATTGCAAACGATATCCGTGCGAGTGCTGCAAAAGATGCCATCATTCTCTGGGGACTTTATTCTGAACCGGAGCTCGGCGACAAGATTTCCGTTACGGTTATTGCCACGGGCTTCAATTCTCCGAATGCAAAAATCCAGCCTTCTGAAGAAGAAACTGCCGTGAAAGAAGAAAGTGCTTCTGGTGATGGCTCTGTAATTTCTCCGGGAGCATTCATCGATGTCTTGAACGGAAAGAATCTGCCTCCTGCAGGCAGCGGTCGTGGTTTTGAAAAATCAGCCTCAGAAAATCCGCTGCCGTGGGGACAGACTAAAACGGCGGAAAAAAGTTCTGCTGCTAAAATAGTTGAAAGTGCGGGAAGCGGTTTCAATCAGGGCGAAAATCAGAAAAACGCCGGACGTCCGCAGAAATCAAGCGGGCTTGTTCCGCCGCCAGATTTTGTAAATATGAATGACTGGAATCAGCCTGCTGTATGGCGGAAAGGATTTTCAAAGTCAATCGATCTGACGAAAAAATAAAAAATGACTGTAAAATCGCTTCTTGAGTTGTTTTACAATGAGCTCAGGCACATAGACCGCCTCAGCGAAAATACAGCGGAAACGTACAAAGAATGTGCCCGCACTTTTTTAAGGTGGGCTTCGGGTGAGCATTTAAAGCTTTCCGCCGTAACTACAAAAAATCTTATTTACTACTTTGTCTGGCGGAGCACGAACGGAGCGGATTCCCTTACGATTGCAAAAGACATTTCAGGCATCCGGGCGTTCGGTGCGTTCTTGAAGCGGAAAAACTGCTGGAAAGAAAACTGGGCGCTCGTTCTCGACAAACCAAAGACAACCCGCGCCATTCCAAAAGTTCTGAGCGTTGAAGAAGTTGATGCACTTTTGAATTCGATTGATTTGACGACTCCACTCGGAATCAGGGATCGGGCACTCTTTGAATTGATTTACAGCTGCGGGCTTCGCATAAGTGAAGTGAGCGGACTGAAGATTTCCAATCTGCACATGCACGAGCGTTTTTTGATTGTGCTAGGCAAGGGTGGAAAAGAAAGAATGGTTCCGTTTGGCGAAGAAGCAAAAATCAGGTTAAAATCTTATCTTGACGATGTGCGGCCGGTTCTTGTAAAAAACAGGGTTGTCGATGAAGTTTTTGTAAACTACCAGGGAAAGCCCCTGAGCCGGAAAGGAATCTGGAAGAATTTTCAGGTTTATGAGGCAAAAAGCGGAGTTGAAGCAAAAGTTCACACTTTGCGGCACAGTTTTGCAACTCATCTGCTTGCCGGTGGAATGGATTTGCGTTCCGTGCAGGAATTGCTTGGACATTCTGACCTTTCTACGACTACAATATATACGCACGTTGAAAATACTCAGCTGCGGGAAGTTCACCATAAATATTTTCCCGGACGCAAACTGGAGGAAGACGATGATTAAAAAAAGTAAAAAAATTGAGCGGGCGGTAAAGATTATTTCTGCCGTTTTGATTTTTTCTGCCACTGCGGGAACTTTTACGGCATGTTCGGGGAAGTCGAGCAAGACAATTATCCGCCTTCAAAAAATGGAAGAAAACGTCGGTTCTCCGACTTCAATTGACGAATTAAAAGACGCAATCAAAAAATATCAGGACAGGGCGATGGATGTTCAGCTTGCAAACTCGCAGGTTGGAATCTGGTATAAAATCCTCGGAACGCGCTATCTTGATGCAAAAATGTACGGCGAAGCACTGAAGACTTTTCAGACGGCGATTCAGTATTATCCTGCAAACCAGAATCTTTATTATTACGTCGGACTTTGTGCCGGCTACATGGCAAAAGCTTCACTTGATTTTAATGCGACCGGTTCAACTTCTGCCGAGAAATTCAATTATTTAAAGCTGGCGGAAAGTGCATATCTTCGTGCCATTGAACTTGAACCTCGTTATGTGCGCTCCCTTTACGGGCTTGGAATCCTCTATGTTTTTGAACTTGATCAGTGCGAAAAGGCGATTCCGTATCTTGAAACTGCGCTTGATGTGGAAACAAAAAATACTGACGTCATGTTTGTTCTTGCGCGTGCCTATTACGTTACGGGAGAATATGACAAGGCGGTTGAACTTTACGACAGGGTGATTTCTACCACAAAATCTGACCAGAAGAAAAAGGACGCAGAAGCAAATAAAAAAATCGTCCTCGATTCAAGTTATGCAGATTAACGAAAATGAATTCATTAAGCGTCTGATGATTGCAGACGCTTCTTTTTTGACACTTTCCGAAAAGACTCTTTTACAAAAAAATCTTGACAGTTTTAATAACCTTGCGATAATGTCAAAGAATGAACTTTCTACCATTATAAACCGGAATCTCGCAAGAGTTTTCTGGAATGGTAAGGAGTTACTGAAAAAAGCAGAAACTGCAAGTCAGCTGGTAACGCGGCTGGGCATAAAGTGGACTTTCTACGGAGAGGCAGATTATCCTGCGATGCTTACGGAGATGAAAGATCCGCCCTATGTCATTTTTTACCGCGGAAATCTGGACTGCTTAAAGTCAGAGTGTGTTTCGGTTGTAGGAACAAGGCGGGCAACTTACAGTGCGCGTCAGGCTGCATTCAATTTTGCAAGGGATGCGGGCGACAATGCACAGACTGTTGTTTCCGGGCTTGCGTTTGGAATTGATGTTGAGAGCCACAAAGGCGCTCTTTCAAGCCGGAACGGAAAGACGGCAGCAGTTCTTCCCGGCGGAATCGACACGATTATTCCTTCTGCCCACACGAAGATTGCCGTAAAGATAATCGAAAACGGCGGAGTTATTTTGAGCGAATACACTCCGGGAACTCCTGCGGTGGCTTTCAGGTTTGTGCAGCGGGACAGGCTTATTGCGGCTTTGAGCCCGGCAACGGTAGTTGTTCAGGCACCGGCTGGCAGCGGAGCAATGATTACGGCGAACTTTGCGCTGGATTACAACCGTTATGTTTTTTTTCATGCAGCGTGTTTTAATGAAGAATCAAAAGCACTCGATGCATTGAACGAAAACAAACTCAAGGCTCTTGCATTGCAGGGAAAAAACGGTGAACAGAAGGCGATGACAAAAAGGTCTAGTTCTCCGGCACGCTATGTTGATGACGGAGCGCCTGTGGTTGAAGATTACGCTGAATATTGCAGATACAGAAACGAAAATTTCTGTGAAATTGACATAAAACGAAGAGACGGACAGTTAAAGCTTTTTTAACCAGATTTTTGGAGTTAAACGGATAATGGTAGCTAAGAAAAAGACAAATGCAGAAACTACTCTGGTAATTGTAGAATCTCCGGCAAAAGCCAAAACAATCGAAAAATATCTTGGCGCGGGATATACAGTAAAAGCGAGCATGGGGCATTTAATTGACCTTCCGAAAAGCCGCATGGCAATTCAGATTGAAAACAATTTTGAACCTGAATACATCACTGTACGCGGAAGGGCGAAACTGTTAAAAGAACTTCAGAAAGACGCAAAGAAAAGCGACCATGTACTTCTGGCATCCGATCCCGACCGTGAAGGAGAGGCAATCGCCTGGCATTTGAATAACGCAATCAGGGAAAAGACAGAGGCAGATATCAAACGCGTTGTATTCAACGAAATTACGCCGAACGCAATCCGCGAAGCCGTAAAACATCCGCGCGAAATCTACGAAAGCCTTGTAAACGCACAGAAGGCGCGCCGTGTTCTTGACCGCCTTGTAGGCTACAACTTAAGCCCGCTTTTGTGGGAAAAGGTAAAGAACGGACTTTCTGCAGGACGCGTTCAGTCGGTTGCACTCCGCTTAATCTGTGAACGCGAAAAAGAGGTAGAAGACTTTATTCCTGAAGAATACTGGACACTCGAAGCAGATTTTGTAAAGGGAAAGACGCAGTTTACCGCTCAGCTTGTAAAATACAAGGGTGCAAAGCCTGAGTTAAAGAACGAAGACGAAGTAAAGAAAATCATCGAAGAAATCCAGAATTCAGAATGTAAGGTAAAGGAAATAAAAAGCACGGACAAGACAGTCCGCCCGAAAGCGCCTTATACGACAAGTAAATTGCAGCAGGACGCAGCAAACCGTCTTGGATTTACTTCAAGAAAGACGATGCAGGTTGCACAGCAGCTGTACGAAGGTGTGCAGATTGGAAGCAGTCGTGTCGGTCTCATTACCTATATGCGTACAGACTCAGTCCGCATTGCACAGAGCGCACTCGATGATGTCCGCAAGTGGATTGGAAAGAATTATCCGGCTGAACTTCCAGCGGAGCCGATTCATTATGCAGTCGGAAAAAGCGCACAGGATGCGCATGAATGTATCCGTCCTACCTATGTTGACTACACTCCGGACAGCGTAAAGGAATATTTGACGCGCGATCAGTTAAGATTGTACTCAATCATCTGGGAAAGATTTTTTTCAAGCCAGATGAACAACGCAAAAACAAGGACGACGAGCGTAGATATTGAAGCCGGCGATGCCTTGTTCCGCGTGAGTGCTTCAAAACTCGTAGAAAAAGGTTTTTACAGCGTAATGAAAGTTCTTTCTTCAAAAGAAGAAGTGACAGGCAACATTCCGTCATTAAAAGAAGGCGAAGTTTTAGACAGTGCCCACAAATTCTACCCTGAACAGCATTTTACTTCCGGTCCTGCACGCTACACAGACGCTTCAATCGTAAAAATGCTTGAAGAAAAAGGAATCGGGCGCCCTTCAACCTATGCTCCGATTATTTCAGTTCTGCTGGACAGATATTACGTTACGAGAAACAACAGACAACTCATGCCTACAGTCCTCGGAAAGATGATTTCAAAAATCCTTGTTGAATCGTTCCCGGATGTCATCAACGAAAAATTTACTGCAGAAGTTGAAAACGAACTCGACGAAGTTGAACAGGACAAAGTTGTCTGGAATGACATGATCCGCACTTTTTACGGTCCTTTCAAGAAAAGGGTTGACGAAGTTGAACACACGACGGAAAGCATAAAAGGTTTCTTAGACGAGAAAACAGACTTAATC
>CAVJKK010000015.1:0-11961 GCA_963649855.1 Anaerovoracaceae bacterium | reverse complement strand
GTCTTGCACTTTTCTGCAAGGCAATTCCATTCAACTTCTATGCACTTTTTACAATCATCATGCTTTTTACCCTCGTTGCAATGCGCTTTGAATACGGCGAAATGTCCAGATACGAAAAGGCAAAGGAAATCATGAACAGTGACGACATTCCGACGGAAGAAGAAAAAGCAGGCGAAAAGAGCGACGGTTCTAAAAAAGGTACGGTTGCCGACCTCGTTGTGCCTATCGCAATCCTCATCGTGTTCTGCGTTCTCGGAATGATTTATTCAGGCGGTTTCTTTACTGCCGGCGGTGAAACTTTCTTAAACTTCATTGACTCATTCGCAAACTCTGACGCTTCTGTAGGGCTCGTAATCGGTTCGATGATCGGTCTTATCCTTTCTCTCGTGTGGTATCTTGTACGCAAGGTAATTACATTTACTTCTGCAATGACCTGTCTTACTGACGGTTTTAAGGCGATGGTTCCGGCAATCCTGATTCTCTGTCTTGCGTGGACGCTAAAATCAATGACGGACAGCCTCGGTGCAAAAGACTTTGTTAAGGGAATCGTTCAGGGTTCTGCACAGAGTTTACAGATGTTCCTTCCTGCAATCATTTTCGTAATTGCATGCGGTCTTGCATTTGCAACTGGTACTTCATGGGGAACTTTCGGTATTTTGATTCCTATCTGTATCGCTGCCTTCCCGGAAGGTTCTTTGAGAATCATCTCTATTTCTGCATGTATGGCTGGTGCTGTCTGCGGTGACCACTGTTCTCCGATTTCAGACACGACGATTATGGCAAGTGCCGGTGCTCAGTGCGAACACGTAAACCACGTTTCAACTCAGCTTCCGTACGCCATGACGGTTGCGGCTGTTTCGTTCGTAACTTACCTTATTGCGGGCTTTACGTCAGGGCTCAACATCGTTCTGTGCTCTGCGATTTCGCTTGTAGCGGGTATTGCGCTGCTGCTGGGAACGCTGCTCTTCATCAAAAAGAAGTTCGGTAAATAAATAAAACACAACTTCAAATAGCCTCCCGCCAAAAACCTGCCACGAGCCGCGTGGTTGAGCAAAGCTCAAGACGCGTCTGTGTCAGAACTTTGGCTCTGGCTATTTGATAATTTTTTTAATCAACCGACATTTTTTTTCAGCACGGTGGTTGAGCCTGTCGCCCGAAGGCACAAGCGAAGCGCAGTAGCCACCAGTATATTACAATGCGCTTGATTTCGACGGGGCTCAATCGGCGCAGATTTCTTTTCTTATTCCTTTATCACTTCTAAATCTTTTGACTGGTATTTGGGGAGGAACTTTTTTATTCCGCCGTTTTCAAAGTGGACTGTGATTGCGTATTCGCCGTCTTCTGTCGTCGTGCCGGACGTGATTATTCCGTAGCCGTAGTCGTCGTGGAAGATTTTTGTGCCGCGGCTGTATTTTCGTTTTATCGGGTCGGTTTCTGTGTCCGGGTGGCTCAGTCCTAAACTGCCGAAATCTCCGTTATGCGACGCTGAACCTTTTGCGCCGGATGTCTTTTTAAAGCCGAACGGAACGTGTCCTAAAATCTTCAGTCTGTCGGGGTTTATTTCCTGTAAGAACGGGCTTGGTCCCATGTAGTCAACTCTGCCGTACATTACGCGCTTTGCACAGCAGGTCATGTACAGTTCATCTTTTGCGCGGGTGATTCCTACATAGCACAGGCGGCGTTCTTCTTCGAGTTCGTCTCCGTATTTGTCCATGCGTGGAAAAATGCCGGCTTCCATGCCTGTAATCACAACGCGGCTGAACTCAAGTCCCTTCGTGTTGTGCAGAGTTATGAGCGTTACGCTGTCTTTTTCGTCGTCTTCGTCTGCCTGTTCAAGCGTTCTGTCGAGTTCAATGTGGTCTAAAAACTCAAGAAGTCCTTCGCGCGTTGAATCGTAAAACACTGCCGAGTTTGCAAGTTCCTGAATGTTTGCGTCGCGCTGTGTGCCCGCAATCTCGTCTTTTTCAGAATAGAAAGTCTTTAGTCCCGACTTTTCTGCGATAAAATCAATCAATACGGAAAGCTTTTCAACCGGGCTGCTTTTTGCCGGCGCTGTGTCTGCCGCCTTTTCGCCCTGCACTGCGGACTTTACGAGGTTTTCTATTTTTTCTTCTTCCGCGCGAATTCTGTCATTTTCGTCTTTTATTGCGATGTTCTCTTTAAGTTTCTGCTCAAAAGCATCCATCGTTTCTACAAACGAATTTATCCCTTCCCGCGCCTTCTTTGAAAACGACGCTGCATTCTTGCGGCAGGTTTCAACGTAATTCAGTGAGAATGCTTTTTCTGCCGCTGTCTCCGCCTGTCCGGCTTCTGTCTGTTCGCCTTCGGTCTGCGCAAAATATTCACTGCGGTACAAATCTACGAGTTTATCCTGCGAAGCTGCCCCGATTCCGCGCGCCGGCTTGTTGATGATTCTTCTGAAGGCGATTTCGTCTTTCGGGTTTGCGAGGAGTGCAAGGTAAGCGAGGATGTCTTTTACTTCTTCGCGTTCGTAGAACTTTAAAGAGCCCACAACGCGGTACGGGATTTTACGGCGCAGAAACTCCGACTCAAAGCCCATGGACTGCGCATTCGTTCTGTATAAAATTGCCCAGTCGCTGTAAGGCACGCCTTTTTCGTGGGTCTGTTCGACCAAATCGGCACAAAACTGCGTTTCTTCATTCTGATCCGGCAGAAATACGAGGACGGGCTGTTTTCCTTCCCCGCGCTCTGCACGAAGCGTCTTGCCTAAGCGCGCCGAGTTGTTTTTGATTACGTCGTTTGCGGTTTCGAGAATCTGCGACTTTGAGCGGTAATTGCTTTCGAGGCGGATAACCGTCGTTCCCGGAAAGATATTCTTGAACTGTAAGATATTCTGAACTTCTGCCCCGCGGAATTTGTAGATTGACTGGTCGTCATCGCCTACAACGCAGACATAAGTCTGAGCGCCGGCAAGATTCTTGAGCAGGCGGAACTGTGCCACGTTCGAGTCCTGATATTCGTCTACCATTATGATTCTGAAGCGGTTCTGTATCTTTGTGCGGACGACTTCATTTTTTTCAAGCACGAGTGCCGGCAGAAGGATTAAATCACCAAAGTCAACGTTGCCCGTTTCGCGAAGGCGTTTCGTGTAGTTTTCGTAGATTTTCGGAAAATCGTCTTCCCGGTCAACGCTCTGCCCCAGTTTTTCCATGAGCTCTGAGATTTTCTCTTCGTCTTCCGGCAGAAGTCCATAGTCCTTGCAGAGGCTGATTAAGTGCGCATAGTGGGTTGACTGCTTGCGCTGTAACTGCGGGTTCGCCTTCGTAACAAGCGTGACCATGTCGTCATCATCGTAAACCGTAAAATTCGGGTCTACGCCCGCCTGCACTGCATAAAGCCGCAGAAACCACGCGCCGAACGAGTGAAAAGTCCTTATCTGGCTGTAGCGTGCGCGCTCATCGAGGGCAATCGCCCGCTGCTGCATTTCGTTTGCTGCCTTTTTCGTAAAAGTGACGGCGAGAATCTGGTAAGGGTCAACGCCGCGTTCTGCAATCAGATACGCAATCTTCGTGGTGATTACGCGCGTCTTCCCTGAGCCTGCTCCTGCAAGAATCAAAAGAGGTGAACCTTCGTGTTCTACGGCTGCACGCTGCTCCGGGTTAAGCAGGCTTAACATTTAATTTCCTGTGCAAACTTCAGCTGAGACTTCTTGATTTTCTGATTTAAAGGGCTGTCGCACACAAAGTCGCCGTTCAGGTCTACACTGCCTGCGCTGGTGATGTGCACGCGGACAAGTCTCCCCGAAACTACTGCGCGTTTCTGCTCCGGGTCTGAACGGTCGTAATTTATTACTACTGAACCGTCTACTTCAGGTGCCTGGAACCACGCCCGTCCGATTGCAATTCCTTCTTCCGGGGAATCTTCGTTTTCAGCAAGCACTTCTTCAATCAATACGTCGTAATCTTTGCCACAGCGTTCCTTTAAGCGTTCCGAAGTGATTTTTTCCTGCAGGGCAACGAGTTTGTCTGCGCGGGCTTTTGACACCTTTGCAGAAACCTGTTTTTTGTAGTCGTAAGCCGGCGTGTCGTCTTCGCGCGAATACGGAAAACAGCCCGACCAGTCAGTGCGGATTTCGTTTAAGAAGCGGAGTGTGTTTTCTGCCTGTTCGTCAGTTTCGCCGGGGAAACCTGCAAGGAAGGTGGTTCTGATTGCAGCGTCCGGGAAATACGTTCTTATTGTTTTGATTAAGTCGCTGTATTTGCGGTGATTTCCGGTTCTGTGCATGCGCGGGATTATTTCATCGTCGCCGCTCTGGAACGGAATGTCAAAATACGGAAGAATCCGCTCATCGCTTTTTATTGCGTCGAGGATGTCTGAATTAAAATGATCCGGGTGAATGTAAAGCAGGCGCAGGCGGAAAGTTCCTTCAAGCTTTGAAATCATCTTTAAAAGCGTGCAGAGCCCGGACTCCCCTGTTTTTCCCTTTGCGAGTTCTTCGTCGCTGCCGGGAGTTCCGAGAGGAAGATAGGTGCGTCCCGTACCGAAAACATTGTCCTGAGTGCCCGTGCCGTAAGCCGCTAAATCCTGACCGATAAGGTTGATTTCGTAAACGCCCTTTTCTATGAGAAGTTTGATTTCGTCAATGATTTCTGCAGCCGGGCGCGAACGCAGCTCACCGCGGATAATCGGGATTGCACAGAACGAACAGCGGTTGTTGCAGCCTTCCGTAATCTTTACGAAAGCCGTTCCCGCAAACGAAAGCAGAAGATTTCTGTCTGCGCAGCAGACGCCTTTCTGTGCGAATTTATGAACCGGACGCTTGTTTTCCATCACTTCTTTTGCAGTAACAGTGATTTTTTCAAGGTCGCCGTTGCCAAAGAAGCCGTCCGCTTCCGGCAGATTTTCGCTCAGGTCTTTTGCGTAACGCTCTGCAAGACAGCCGGCAAGAAGAATCTTTGCATTAGGGTAGTCTTTTCTTGCATTCAAAACAGCGTTCAGACATTCAGTCTTTGCAGATTCAATAAAGCCGCACGAATTGATAACGATTAAGTCCGCTTCTTCGGGATTGAAAGTCTGCTGCCACTCATTTGTTCCGGTCAGGTGGGAAATCAAAATCTCACCGTCAACCTGATTTTTTGCACAGCCGTGCTGATCTATAAAAAACTTAGTCAATTTCATTTATTACCAGCTTGTATTTTCCGTCAGTGTCTTTTATCCAGCGAATATCCTGAACGACAACCTGTCCTGCCTTTGTTACGCCGAGGTCGTAGGTTTTTGCAGCGGCAATTACCTGAAGTTTTACGGTGTTTCCGTTAGACATCCACAGACGCACGCCATTGCTTGCAGTCATGTTTACAGTGTCGCCGTTCGTAAGGTAGTCTTCAAAACTGTCCTTGCGGTCAATCTTATATCTGAACAGACAGCCCGCACGGAAATCTGCACGGACGGTAAACTGATATGCGCGCGTATCTTCAAAAATTACAGTGCGTTTCTGGTTCTGCGGTAAATCTTCGATGTTAGGAATATCCGCAAGCCTTGTTTCCCCGGCTGCCGCATTTGAAGCATTCTTAATCATGATTCTTGCTTCTGCGCCGCGGTCGTTGCCTTCTGCAGAAACGTCGGAAACGTAAACAATCAGCTCTGCGTTTGAATCTCCGTCAACGTCAAGTTCAAGTTCTTCGGAAAGTTCAATGTGCTGGACGCCGGCAGGAGTTTCAAAACTCAGTTCGCCCTCGGTGTTTGCAACCGTAAGGAGAATATCGCCCGACTTTGTTCCAAGAAGAAGCTGGTCGCCTTTGTAGAGACGGGTTGAAAGCGGTTTTTCTGAAAGTTCATATTTTTTAGAAACGCTGGTCTTTGCAGCCACTTCGTCAGCTGCCTTCTTTTCAGCATCTTTCTTGACGAAAATCACGGTAACGACGGCGATTGCAGCAACCAGAAGGACAGAAAGAATAACGATGAGAGGAATTAAAAACTTCGGTCTGCCGCGGACAATCAGCCCTTCCGGAACTGGAGATTCCTGTAAAGTCTTTGCGCGGTAAAGCTGGAGGACGCGGCTCGCATCAAGCCCCAGATATTCGGCGTAGTTGCGGAGAAAGCCCACGAGATAGGGTTCGCCCGGAAAAGCTGTCGTATCTTCTTCTTCAAGAGCCTTCAGATAATATGAAGTAATCGTAGTTTCCCTTGAAATCGTATCAAAATCCAGATTCTTTTCTTCACGCTTATTTTTTAGAATTGCACCATAACTTTCCATAATTGAACTCCGAAACTGATAAAATGACGCTTACTGTTCTGTAAACAAAAAGTTGTTGTAGTTGTTTGCAGATGTCGGCGGATCATAGATGAAGCGCTGGTCTGAAATTCCTTTATTTACAGAATAATTTGAAAAATCAAACTGAAACTTTTCATTCTGCGGAGTTACCGCTTCAATCCGGCGGATGAGTTTTGTGTCCGGCTGAATTGAAAGATAGATGTAACGGAACGCTTCTGAAGTGTTGCGGCGGCTCAAAACAAGCTTTACGACCTTTTCCGTGCTGCCCTCTTCAAGCTCTACCGGGTCCTGCCCTTTTTCGTAGGCAACTGAATAATAGCGGCTCATGAGTGCAAGCCCCTGCGGAGTTGCAAGATTCGTTCCGTTTCCCGTGCCGGAAGATTCAACGCTCTGGTTCAGGATTGCAGCAGAACCGGGAAGGTAAATCGTGAGCATGTCTCCGTTAAAGCAGATTACCTGATCCTGCGGCGTAGTAAAATCGATTCTAAGGAGGTCGGGTCTTTTAAAGCTGACGCGTCCTTCCATCGTTGATTTTGCAGCCTTAATCGACATGTCGGCTTCATAGTCAGTCATTTTTTCGTATGACTCAGACACCGTCTTGAAAAAAGCAGCCGCCGTCAAGATGCTCTGTGCAAAGACACACTTTCCGGCAAACAAAAGTCCCGTTAAAACCAGTAATTTTTTCATATTTCTTTCAGTCCGTAAGTTTTTATTGATTGTCACTTTCCGCAGAAGATTCGTCCGCCGCTGCCGACTTTGCCTGTTCGGCAAGTTCCAGACAGTGCGCTTCTCCCTTTACGATTTCGTAGAACTCTTTTCCGTCCATCGTTTCGATTTCAAGAAGGCGGTTTGCAATGAACTCAAGGAGTTCCTTGTGTCCGCTCAAGAGATCAACGACGTGGGAATATCGTTCTTCCATGATTCTGGCAATTTCTTCATCAACGTAACGCTGTGTTTCTTCTGAAAATTCGCGGTAGATGTTAGGATCTGCGCCCTGATGTCCGAGCACTCCTTTTCCTAAAGTCATATTCTTGAATTTGTCAGACATACCGTAGTCGGTAATCATGCGCTTTATGAGTTCCGTTGCGCGTGCAATATCGTTTGAAGCGCCGGTAGAAATATCCCCGAGCACAATCTGTTCTGCTGCGCGTCCGCCGAGACAGCTGTCAACTTCGTTGATGATGTCTTTACGCGTCATAAAGTTCTTTTCTTCTTCTTCGCGGTACTGCGTAAATCCGCCGACCCCGTGGCTGCGCGGCACAACCGTAATCTTGTTTACAGGCGCAAAGTCCGGAGTCAAAGCCGCAACGAGTGCGTGTCCCGTTTCGTGAACGGAAACAAGGCGCATTTCCTTTTTGTTGTCCTTGCGACTCTTCTTTTTAAGACCAATGCTTACCTTGTCGATTGCTTCGTTAAAGTCGTCCATCGTTACTTTCTTGCGTCCGTTGCGTACAGCCATCAAAGCCGCTTCATTTACCACGTTTGCAAGGTCTGCTCCGGCAAAGCCTACAGTTCCGTGTGCAACAGAAACAAAGTCAACGTCTTTATCGATTTTTACGTTCTTAGCGTGAATCCTTAAGATTTCTTCGCGTCCCTTTACGTCCGGCTTTTCAACAGGAACCTGACGGTCAAAGCGTCCCGGGCGCAGAAGTGCCGGGTCGAGAATGTCCGCACGGTTGGTTGCCGCAAGGATGATAAGACCTTTTTCGTTGTCAAAACCGTCCATCTCTACAAGAAGCTGGTTTAAAGTCTGTTCGCGTTCGTCGTTTCCGCCACCGTAACCGTTCATGCGGCTCTTACCGAGCGCATCGATTTCGTCAATAAAGATGATGCACGGAGCTTTTTCCCGCGCCTGACGGAACAGGTCGCACACGCGGCTTGCACCTACGCCGACGAACATTTCAACAAAGTCTGAACCCGAAATACTGAAGAACGGAACTCCCGCTTCGCCTGCAACGGCACGCGCAAGAAGGGTTTTACCCGTTCCCGGAGGTCCGACTAAAAGGACACCTTTCGGAATCTTACCGCCGATGTCCGTGTATTTTTTCGGTTCTTTTAAGAAATCAACAACTTCAACAAGTTCTTCTTTTGCTTCGTCAATGCCCGCAACGTCTGCAAAGCGCGTCTTTACCTTGCCTTCTTCCACGGACTTTGCACGGCTTCCGCCTGCACCAAAGATTGAGCCCATTCCGCCCATTCCACCGCCCATCTTGCGGAAGATGAGGAAGTACATGATAAGGAGGAAGGCAACAGGGAACGCAAGGTTGAGCAGCAGCTGGATAAACCAGTTCGTCTGCTTTACGACAAATTTATATTCAACGCCTTTCTGATTGAGAAGGCTGATAAAATCCTGCATTAAAACGCCGGTCGTGCGGTAAACGTTTCTGTTCGGGAGAGTTTTCTGTGAACGCTGGCGCAAGGTCTGAATGTTGTTCAGAAGGGAATCAAGACGCTTTTCCTGCTGAGTATTCTGCTCTGCCTGACCTTCCGTCTGGTTCTGTGTATTTACAGTCTGAAGTTCGGGACCATAGCCGATAAATGAGTTTTCGCCCATTTCAACGCGCACGATCTCTCCGTCTTCAACGAGTTTACGGAATTCAGAGAAAGGAATCGTGTTGTCCGGTTTAGGAGCAAGAAAGAAATTTATAAAGCCGAGTGCACAGATTGCCAGCATAAAAATCGTAAAGAACGGAAATCTGGAAGGCTTTCTGCCGTTTTTATTGTCTTTTTCATCCCCGGAAGGTTCATCTATTGAAAGCTTAAAAAAACTGTAGGGGTCGAAATCCGGCTGCAGGTCATTTTTCTTCTTATCTTCTTTTTCTCTTAACGATTTCTTTTCATCCTGTTTTTCAGAATTTTCTTTTTTCTGATTATTCTGTTCAGGCACAGGAGATTCTTTTTCGTTATTTTCGTTGTTCTGCTGGTCGCTCATTTATTCCTCAAAGGTCTGTAAAAGACGATTTTTCTAGCGTTACCCATAAATATAATAAAATTTTACGTCTTATACAAATAGAAACACCAAAGAGAGTTCAAACAATCTAAAGATTTTTTTCAAGCCGGCACGAAAGATTTTCAGTATCCGTAAAAAACTTAAGCGTATAGACGGCAGGAAGGACATCGCCTTGAGTCAGCGGAACTGTTACCTGAGTATGCTTTTGCAGGACAAAGTTTTTATATTCAGTGAGCTTTTGTTCAAGAAATGATTTTTCAACCCCACTCTCAAAATCGAGTTCTTTTTCTTCAAGAGCGGAAGTAAAATACCACACGCGCGGCAAAGGAAGGAGAAGTTTTGAAGGCAGGACAAAAACCTGAACGGTGATTTTCTTATTCTGAGCGTCGTCAAAAGAAGTTTCAGAGCCGTCAATGTTCACGGAAGCTTTATTCACCGTAACACTCTGTTTTTCAGGCAGGACACCGAAGAGACTGTAAAGAAAAACTCCCGTGTAGAGCGAAAGTGCCGCATACAAAACCGCACACAGCGGAAGAAGGACTTTCCAGAAAACACAGCACAGAAGCGAAACGGCAAAAACGAGAGAAAAAAAGAGTTTTTCAGACACAAAAAAGTGCAGCTGACCGCAAAAATCGTCTATAGCGATAAAGCCGAAAGCCGTAAACCCCGCGAGCACGCAGAAAAACAGAATGACGGCATTTATCCGCGCCTTTAGATACTTTTTCTTAAACACACAGCCCGAGACTATGCACGCAAGATTTGCAAAGATTCCGCCGGCGCAGAGGCTTGCAGCAGCAAACACGAGGGAAGCAAAAAAACTCATTGCGGGTAAGCCTTAAAATCCTGAACTGTGTTGATTGCAGATTCAACCTTGTATTCAGGCAGTTCCGCGCGCGTAATGGTAAGGGCACGCTCAACGATTGCAGAAGAATCGGCAACTCCGTGCAGGACGACTTTTCCGTCGCGTGCGCTTGCGTGCAGAAAGTTGATGTTCAGACCGTATTCAAGAATCAGCATGTTTACGATGCGCTGGCAGACTAAAAGTTCATCTACGCGCGCCATTCCAAGTTCTTCTTTTTTGGCAGAAACCGATTCTTTTACGAGCACGGAAATCATCTGGGCGGCAGTTTCAACATCAACAAGGCTTGTGTTTATCACCGCGTGAGTGATTGTCGGGTCGTCCGCCTTGCAGTTGAAGAAGCTCTTTAAAAATCCGCGCTTCTGCTTGTCGGCAGCGTTGAGTTTTTTTACGGCAGTCTTGTCGTCAATGTTGAGTTCTTCTTTTAAGCGGCAGATTCTGTCGAGTTCAGAGGCGATGATTCTGAACCCGAAATGATTCTGAACGTCATTTAAGATTACGGAAGAACCACGCCCAACGATTACGCAGTTGTTTTTTTCCGCGGCTTCGAGGACGGCGGTCTGAAGGTAGTCGAGATATTCGTCGCGGTCTTTTGCAAGAGAAGCAAAAAAGCCCGGCAGCTTTTCGTCGTATTTATGCAGCTTTTCTTTCGGAAAGCCGAGCGAAACGATTTTTTCTTCCAGAACCTGACGGCTTACATAAGTATAATTCAGTTTTTTTGCAGTAAGGGCTGCAACCTCATCTCCAAAAGAAGCGAGCTGTCGTGAAAAAGTAATAATAGCCATCTGGGTCTCCTTGCGTTTTTTGTTTTTTATACTATAAATTGTTTTCAAGGAAAAATCAAAAATTATGAACACACAATTCACAGACGAACAGCTAAAATGGCAGCAGGGAGAAAAGGAAGTTCTTTTAAAGACTCCGATTGCAACGGTCTGCCATACAAAATCTACCGCAAGCGACGGAAGACAGCAGGATTTTATTTCGATTGATTCAAAAGACTGGGCAGCAGTCATTCCCGTAAAAGGTGAAAACTTCTTAATGGTCAAGCAGTGGCGGCACGGAGAAAAGGCGCTGAGCATAGAGTTTCCGGGCGGGGTAATCGATGAAGGCGAATCTCCGCTGCAGGGCGCAGTCCGCGAATTAAAGGAAGAAACAGGCTGTACCGCGCAGAAAATGGTATATCTCGGCACGGTGAACCCGAACCCCGCATTCATGACAAACCATTTCCACGTTTTTGCAGCCTTTGGTCTTGAGCAGACGGGAAGCCAGACGCTGGACGCCGACGAATACTTAAACTACCTCGAACTCCCGAAAGCCGAAGTCTACAGAAAGATGGGCAGCCCGGAGTTTCCGCACGCGCTCATGGGCTGCGCCTTGATGCTCTTCCGTCAGGCAGAAGACGAAGGCATTTTTTAATCAAAACTAATCTTTCTTCCAGATTGATTTATGACCGGTGATTTTTATTTCGCCGGATTTGTTCTTTACGAGAAGATTTTTTGTATCTCCGCTCGATAAGAAAATAACCTGCCCTAAATCAAAGCCGGTATTGCCGAAGCCGGAAGTTATAAGCCCGCTGCAGTCTGAAGAAAGGTTTATTTCAGAACCGATGTTTATGTCTTCTCCAAAGGTAATGACTTTTCCCGAACCTAGTGTAAGCGTTCCGATTTTTACAAGTCCGTCGAGGGTAAAGCCAGTGCCGTTAATCGTAGCCTCTGTTACAGGAATTGCGGTCAAGGTTGCGCTGCCGCCGGTCTGATTAAACGTAGTAACCGCACCGGTGCTACCGGTAGAACAGTCGCTTACGCTCAGCGTTCCGGCAGTCTGCGTTAAAGTTGTAATCTTGTGTCCGTTTAAGCAGAGGTTTACGTCTTTATCGATTGTTCCGCTACCGATGTCGCTCATCAAAGCCCAGTCCCAGTC
>CAVJKK010000014.1:0-12509 GCA_963649855.1 Anaerovoracaceae bacterium | reverse complement strand
CCTCCTGTCGCGGTCCAAGAAATGCGCACGACGTCCTGTCGTGCACAAAAAACTTCGTTTTTTGTCGGGGCTTCCATTCTTTAGCGACCTCCCTGTCGCCAATTTGCGTGAATTTTCAGTCTTTAGCGCCATCCGTGGCGCAGTTTGAAGTTATTTAAATTTTAAAAGACAGACTGCCGTGTTTTTGAAAACTGTGCAGATTAAAAAAGGCGTAGGGAGGGGCTGGCACACGCTGAACATGCATACCTGCATCTTCAGCGTGATGACAGAACCGACCGAGAGCCTTTTTTTATTTCTTACAATTACATAAAAACACGGCTTTTATGCCTTTTTTACACGGCGTTTTATCATTCCCGTAATGCCTGACAGCATCGGGTCTTTCGTTATGACTAAAAGCGCGATTCCCGTGAGCGCGAAAACCAGCGCCGTGGCGGTTACCGTTCCGCCGTATTCAAGCAGGCGTCCGCGACCCGCGAGTACTTTGAGCATGGCTCTGCGCACGAAGAAGGCAGGCACTCCGGCAATCACTGAAAAGACGCACATTTTAAGCGAATAGATTACCGTTCCGCCGACTACCGACTTTACGTCGATTGCGGGATTTTTTCTTAAGAAGACAAAGAGAAGTATTGAGTTTGCGAGGCTTCCGAGCGTCAGTGCGAGCGCGATTCCTCCGCCGCTCATCGGCTTTATCAGAATCACTGCAAAAATCATGTTGATTACAAGCCCTAAGATTCCTGCCAGCGTCGGGGATTTCGTGTTTCCCTGGGCGTAGAAGGCTGGGGCGGTCACGCGGTTCATCGCTATGAAGAAAAGCCCTGCTATGTGGAAGCGGAAGGCTGTCAGCGTGAGGTGAACCGAAGTTTCATCAAAATTCTTTGACTTGTAGACGAGCGAGATGATTTCTTTTCCCGTCACGAGCGAATAGAACGTTACCGGGATTGAAATCAGCGCGATTATCTTGAGTGCCTGCGCCAGAAGCCTGTTGAAGTCTTCCCATTCCTTCTTTTTTGCAAGTCCGCTCAAGTCCGGCAGGATTACCGTTCCGATTGAAACCGCAAAGATTCCTAAAATCAGTTCCTGAAGGCGAAGGCTGTACTGCAGCGAAGAAACGATTCCCGTTCCAGCCTTTCCTGCCAGTGCCGTGGAAATTACGTCGTTGAGCTGGTAGGCTGCCATTCCGATTATCGTCGGTCCTACGAGCGAAAGGACTTTGCGCGTACCCGGGTTCGTAAATGCTTTTTTGAGCGACGTAAAGCGGCATCCCCAGCCGGTCTTCAGCACAAAGGGAAGCTGGAAAAGCGCCTGAACGCATCCTCCGCACAGAACGCCTGCCGACATTGCGCGGGCTGCCATCTGTGCACGGATTTCTGTGTCCTGTATGTTTTTTGTGAGTATTGGCGTCAGAATATACGTAAAGGCGATTACGATTGAATTGAAAAGGACCGGAGTGAAGCCTGAAGGACTGAAAATCCTGACTCCGTTTAAAATCCCCTGAAAGAACGCTGCCACAGAGATTACGAAAAGATACGGAAACATGATGCGCGTTAAAAGAGCGGCTTCTGCGGTTAAGACTTTGTCTGAAGAATCGAGGAAGAGAGGCACGATGAGGGAAGAAACGGCAATTCCGATTAAGACAACGACCGTCGTACAGAAACTGATGAGCGTCAGGGTTGAGTTTAAGAATTCCTTTGTCTTTTTTACTTCCTCGCTGTCTTTTTCCCTGCCGGAAGCTTCTTCAAGGTAGCCGCGGAAAGTCGGAATGAAGGCTACTGAAATTGAGTTTTCTGCAAAGAGGCGGCGCAGAAGGTTTGGAATCATGAAGGCGATGCCGAAAGCGTCGGCAAATTTTGAAGTTCCCAAGAAGGCGGCTTTTGTCATTTCGCGGATGAGCCCTAAAATGCGCGAACAAAGCGTAAAGAAAGAAAGCGAAAGTCCCGAAGCCAGCAGTGATTTTTTAGATTTTCCCATGCCGTTAAGGATATATTTTTAATGCATGGATTTCAATTTGTTTTTTTTCATTTAGTTTTGATTGAAATTTTACATACGCGGTCTTATACTCTAATTCAAAAGTGGACATAATGGAGAAAAATCAAAAAATGTCGAAGAAAAAAATCTTTCAGCGGGTCGGGGAGACAAAAATCATTCCGATTTCCTTTAAAATCGTGGCGATTTTTACTGTTCTGCTACTGCTTTCAAACTTTGCAACCAACACAATCAACCTGATCTTAAGTCAGAAACAGATAATCAACCTCAACAATACAATCATGGTAAGCCAGCTCAAGGATTTGTTTTCCGCGGCGGGTAACCAGTATCAGATTTATTCTTTCAACGGCGAACGCCAGTCCTGCATCGATTCCTTAAAAGACGTCGCTAAGCGCGGTTTTTCAATGCCGGAAAGTTTTGCTGCCGCCTTCGACAAACAGGGCAACATTCTTTTTGAAGTCTGTGCCGACGGTACGGAAACTGACGAACAGAAAATCCATGGCATGATGGTTCTCGAAACTGAAGCTGCTAAAAACTCTGAAGACTATGAGTTTTCTGACTACACTTTTTATGACCACGAAACGCTCGCCCGCCTGAACGCCGATTTTGAAAACGGAATTACGGACGGTTCGCTCAATTTTGTCACGGAACACGGCGAATATTTCGGAGTCTACAAATTCCAGGAAGACTGGCAGTGCTACTTTGTGCGCGCTGAACTCCGCGCCGACACTAACCGTTCAACCTTTGTTGTCCTTGCGTTTATTTCCGTCGTAATCCTCATCCTTTTGATTGCCTTCCTGGTAGTGGGCTTCAAGGTTTTCGGAAAGATTCTTGCAAACGTACGCAAAATCACGAACAGCCTCTATCAGATGCAGCAGAATCAGAAACTTGAAAACATCGACCTTTCTACTGCTCCGAACGACGACATCACCTATCTTGCGGCAAGCTTCAACTCGCTTTCTTCTACAATCAGCAATCTGCTCGGCATCTTCCAGAAATTCGTTTCAAAAGACGTCGTGGCAAAGGCTTACAACGACCACCAGATTCGCCTCGAAGGCAAACGGCGCAACCTGACGATTCTCTTTTCCGACATCAAGAGCTTCACCTACAGAACTGAAACGCTCGGAAACGACATCATCGACCTTCTGAACGTCCACTACAATCAGGTAATCCACGCGGTTCACGAAAACAAGGGCGTAATCGGTTCAATCATCGGGGACGCAATCCTCGCAATCTATGGAACTGACAGCGCAAAACAGAAATCACTCGAATCGCTCGAAGCGGCATGGAGCATTACGAAGCTCACTGCAAGCCTGCGCGAAAAAATGATTGCCCGCCGTGCAAAAATCGAAGAAAAACGAAAGCTCACCGAAGCGGAAGAACGGGTTTTCAATGCGGTTCTGATTGATGTCGGCGTCGGAATTGACGGCGGAAACGTCTTCTACGGAAACATCGGCTCAAACGAACACATGACGAACACCGTAATCGGCGACAACGTAAACTCTGCAAGCCGTCTTGAAGGTTTGACGCGAATCTATCATCTGCCGGTAATCTGTTCAGAATACGTAAAGAATGAAGTTGAAGCGCTTACGGACAAGTATTCATTCTTTGAAATCGACACGGTTCAGGTTAAGGGCAAGACGGAAGGTAAGAAAATCTTCTTCCCGGTTGACTTGAGCGGCTGTGAAGACGGCATGAAAGAAAAATTCAACATTTACGAAAAGGCACTTTCTTCTTACTACGCGGGCGACTGGACTTCTGCAAGAAAACTGTTCAAAGAATGTGGTCTTGAACCGGCTGGAATCTTTATTGAAAGAATGGGACGCTCAAATGCTCCTGAGGGATGGAACGGAATATGGACAATGACAACAAAATAAACTCGTTTTCAGAAGAACAGACTCACAAGGAAGTTCAGCTTTTCCTGCACGATGAACTCCAGAAACTCAGTTTTTCAAAGGCGGCTCAGTACAATCTTGAACAGGAATACGCGCTCACAAAAAACAATAAGAACAGAAGCGTTGTAATCATCCTTGCGGTGTGCGCCCTCGTCGTAGTCCTCCTCGTTATGGGACTCGGCTTTTTCATCACTTCGCAGAACAAAAAGATTAAGGTAAACATTGAAACGTTCAACGACCTCAATTTAAAGTCGCTCTTAAATTCTGCCGGACGCACGGAAGCGCTCTATGCAAGTGCGGTTCAGTCAAGGGATTTTCTTGCCGCCCAGCGCGACGATGAACTCAATGCCGCTGACCAGAAGCGCGAAAACGACCTGTATGTTCTGCGGTCTGTTTCAAAGGTTTCAAATAAAAATTCAATCAAGAAACGCACCACGGAAATCCAGAATGAATACGCAAAAACCGTAAAGGACATAAAGGAAAAGTACGATTCAAAAATCGCAGACGCCGAAAAACTCGTTCAGTCTTATAAGGAACAGCTTTCGGGCTTTGACTCTGAAAAACTTTCGGCAGCACAGGCAAGCGAATCCGTCCTCGACAGTCAGAAACTTCTGAACGATATTCAGATGGAAACGATGGAAAAACGCTATCAGGCGCGGATTGACGAGTTGAAGGCGCAGATGGCAGTTCAGCAGCGCGAGGCGGTAAAGCAGCAGCGCGAAGCGGTAGAAAACGTACGCAGGACGTATCAGGCAAAGATTGACCTCTTAGACCCGGACGCACGCAGTGAATCAAAGGTACAGGATGAAATCATCCTTGAAACGGGAATCCCGAAAACTGCAGTCCGCACGTCTGAAATTGAATTCCACGAACACTTTGATGCTTCAAAATATACGGCAGGATTTAAGTCTCCGTCGCAGATCTTTACGTCGTCGGTAAAAAATGCGTCAGTTTCCCTCGATGAACTGAACACGATTGCAAACCGCTTTTCAACGATTCCGCTTGAAAACACAATCCGCCACTACGTGCCGGCAATGCAGCGACTTGCCTATTCAATCACGACGAACATGGCAGAAGCCCAGCAGCAGATGCAGGGGCAGATTGACGGTCTGAATGAAAAGATTGCACAGAAAGACACGAAGCTTGCAGAGTTTGAAAAAATCTTTGAAACGCTCTGTGTGTCCGACCCGCAGAATCCGGCTCAGGCGTGCGTAACCGATGCTTCGGACAAAAATGCGCTCAAACTTTTTGTCACGAAACAGGGAAAAACTTTCTTTACGGCAGAAAATCCGGTTGTAAATGCGCAGCTTCGTGACAAAAAACGCGTTCTCTGCGACCTTGTCGTTACAAAATCGGGCGAAAATTACACGGCAACTCTGGCAAAGACAGCAAAAAATGTGAGCCCGGCTCTTTTAGAAACCGGCGCAAAAATCTATTTCCTCCCGCCGGAACAGCCGAAAAACTAGACTCTGCACAATTCCTCATCTTGTTGAAAATTTAATCTGAAAAGTGATAAACTAGGAACATTTACTACAGTTAATTTTCACGTGAATACAGACTGCGTTTTTCAGTCCCCGTGTTCATTTTTTATAATATCTTGAGGTACTTAATGGAACTTTCTGATTCTAAACTTACTCCGGCTGTAACACCAATCCGCATTGGTATTGACGTTGGTTCAACGACTGTAAAAGTTGTCTGTCTCGACGAAAACGACAGGATGATTTACGGCGACTATCAGCGTCACCGCGCCGACATCCGCAATACAATCATTTCTGTCGTTACAAAAGCGCTGGAAGACGTAGAAAAAAAGATTCCTTCGGGAGACAGACACACCGTTTCCGTAAAAGTTACGGGTTCGGGCGGACTTTCCGTTTCCCAGTGGCTTAACATTCCTTTCATTCAGGAAGTCGTTGCCGCTACGACTGCAGTAAAAAAACTCATTCCGCAGACGGACGTCGTAATCGAACTTGGCGGTGAAGACGCAAAAATCACATATTTTACCGGCGGGGTAGAGCAGCGCATGAACGGAACCTGTGCCGGCGGTACGGGTGCATTCATCGACCAGATGGCTGCCCTCCTCGAAACTGACGCTCCGGGACTCAACAAACTTGCTGCAGGCTACGAAACAATCTATCCGATTGCTGCGCGCTGCGGTGTATTTGCAAAGACGGACGTTCAGCCGCTGATTAACGAAGGCGCACGCCGTGAAGACATTGCCGTTTCAATTTTCCAGGCAGTAGTAAACCAGACGATTTCGGGGCTTGCCTGCGGTAAGCCGATCCGCGGAAACGTTGCCTTCCTCGGCGGACCTCTCCACTTCCTCGACCAGTTGAGGCAGCGTTTTATCGAAACCTTAAAACTTACTCCGGAACAGACAATCGTTCCTGAAGATTCCCAGCTTTTTGTTGCTGCGGGTGCTGCATATTCTGCAGAGAAAAAACTTTCGTGCGTGGGCAATGACCAGCCGAAAACCTTTATGACGATTGCCCAGTTTAAGGAAAGTCTTAAAAATCTTGACGGTGCAGAACTGAACGAAGTTCAGCGTCTTGAACCGCTCTTTAAAGATGAAGAAGACCTCCGCATCTTCCGCGAACGCCACGCAAAAGACAAGGCAAAGCGCGGAGATTTAAAGCAGGCTCACGGTCCTCTTTTTTTAGGACTTGATGCCGGTTCAACCACGACAAAAGCTGTCCTCATCAACAAAGAAGGCGAAATCCTCTGGGATTTTTACGACGTAAACGGCGGTAATCCTGTAGAACTCGCTGTCCGTGTATTAAAAACGCTGTATCAGATTCTGCCAAAAGACTGCTATATCGCGCGCTCTGTTTCTACTGGCTACGGTGAAGCACTTTTTCAGGCAGCTCTTGGAGTTGATGCGGGCGAAGTTGAAACAATCACTCATTACCGTGCTGCAGAATTCTTTGTTCCGGGAGTTGAATTCCTGCTTGATATCGGCGGTCAGGACATGAAGTGTCTGCGCATGAAAGACGGTGCAATCACTTCAATCCAGCTCAATGAAGCTTGTTCTGCCGGCTGCGGTTCATTCCTTGCAAACTTCGCAAACTCGATGAACCTCGACATCAAGGAATTTGCACAGAAAGCGCTTCTTTCCAAAAAACCGGTTGACCTTGGTTCACGCTGTACCGTATTTATGAACAGCCGCGTAAAACAGGCTCAGAAAGAAGGCGCAACAATCGATGATATTTCTGCCGGACTTTCGTACTCGGTAATCAAAAATGCACTCTTCAAGGTAATCAAACTTCGCCGTGCTTCGGAAATCGGTACAAAAGTCGTCGTTCAGGGCGGAACTTTCTATAACGATGCCGTTCTCCGCGCCTTTGAAAAAATCTCCGGCGTTGAAGTTTTCCGCCCGGATGTTGCCGGTCTGATGGGCGCTTACGGTTCAGCCCTGATTGCATACGATCAGTGGTGTGATCTGACGGCTCCGAAACCGGGACAGGAAGCGGGCTGGGTTCCTCCGAAGGTTGTTTCAAACATTGCAACTCCGGAACAGCTTGATTCATTTAAAGTTGACCTCGAACTCACACGCTGCGGCGGCTGTCAGAATAACTGTCTTCTTACAATCAACACGTTTACTGCCGGCGGGGAAAAACGTCAGTTCATTACGGGCAACCGCTGTGAAAAGGGACTTGAACGCCACAAACTCAAGGATACGAAGACAGTTGACGGTTCAAACAAGCAGAATACAGGTGTAGAACAGACTTCTGTTGAACTGCCGAACCTTTTTGACTGGAAGTACAAGCGTCTCTTCAATTATTACGTTCCGCTCAAGCCGGAAGATGCTCCGATGGGAAGCGTCGGAATCCCGCGCGTCCTCAACATGTACGAAAACTATCCTCTGTGGTTCACCGTATTTACGAAACTCGGTTTCCAGGTAAAGCTGAGCCCGCGCTCAAGCAAGATGATTTACGAACGCGGAATCGATTCAATCCCTTCTGAATCCGTATGTTACCCGGCAAAAATCAGCCACGGTCACATGGAATCGCTTTTTAAGATGGGCTGTAACTTTATTTTCTATCCTTGTGTTCCTTACGAAAAGCAGGAAGACATGGGAGCAGGGAACCACTACAACTGTCCGGTCGTAACTTCTTATCCTGAAGTTTTAAAGCACAACCTCGACAACGTAATCGAAGCAAAAGACCTTATCTTCATGAATCCGTTCCTCCCGATTTATGACAAAACCCGTCTCAAGGAGCGTTTTTACGAAGAAATCCACAAATACTATCCGGTTCTGACGGAAAAACAGGTTTACGATGCAATTGATGCCGGCTGGGTTGAACAGGAAAAATTCAAGCTTGACACTCAGGCTGCCGCAGAAGAAGCACTTGAACAGCTTGTTGTGAGCGGCGGAAACGGAATCGTTCTTGCAGGCCGTCCATATCACATTGACCCGGAAATCAACCACGGAATTCCTGAAATGATTCACGGACTCGGGCTTGCAGTCTTCACGGAAGATTCTGTTGCCCACCTCGGTTCAATTGAACGCCCTCTGCGCATTGTTGACCAGTGGGTTTATCACAACCGCCTTTACCGCGCTGCAAATTTCGTTGCGGGAATGCCGAATCTTGAACTCGTCCAGCTGACCTCATTCGGCTGTGGTCTTGATGCCGTAACTGCCGATCAGGTTGATGAAATAATGAAGGCAAAGAGCCGTATGTATACCCTCATCAAGATTGATGAAGGTTCAAACCTCGGTGCCGTAAGAATCCGTATCCGTTCGCTCATTGCTGCCGTAAAGGCACGCCAGCGGGCACGCAGAAAGGTTACCGTAAAATCTTCAGCTTATCAGCGCGTAATCTTTACGGAAAAAATGAAGGAAGAATACACGATTCTCTGTCCTCAGATGTCGCCGATTCACATGCGCCTTCTCGAAGCTGCATTCAGATATTCAGGATATAAGATTGTCGTTCTTGACGCCGTTGACCCTAAGGCAGTTGATGCCGGTCTGAAATACGTAAACAACGATGCCTGCTATCCTTCAATTCTCGTTGCCGGTCAGATGATGCATGCACTCGAAAGCGGAAAATATGACATCAATAAGACGGCGCTTTTGATTTCTCAGACTGGCGGCGGCTGCCGTGCTACAAACTACATCGGATTTATCCGCCGTGCTCTGAATGATGCAGGCTGGGGACAGGTTCCTGTAATTTCCCTCAACACAGTCGGCCTTGAAAAGAATCCGGGCTTTAAGTTTACGTTCCCGCTCGTTCACCGTGCAATGATGGCTGCCTTCCTCGGAGACCTCTTTATGCGCGTGCTCTACAGAGTCCGCCCGTACGAAGCCGTTCCTGGAAGTGCAAATGCACTTTACGAAAAATGGAATGCAAGGGTTATAAAACAGCTGCATTCACTTTCGGTACTCGGATACAAGAAGATGATCCGCGGAATTGTCCGCGACTTTGACCGTCTGCCGATTCTTCCAGTTAAAAAGCCTCGCGTCGGAGTTGTAGGGGAAATCCTCGTAAAATTCCACCCGACTGCAAACAATGACCTCGTCAACGTAATCGAAAAAGAAGGCGCAGAGTGTGTAATGCCGGATCTGATGGACTTCGTTTACTACACTATGGCTGATGGAAAATTCAGATATGAAGAACTTGCTTTCCCTAAAAAAGAAGAACGCAACGGAAAACTGATTATTTCACTCCTGAATTTCTACCGCAGACCGATTAACCGCGTGTTGAGACACAGCCGCCGCTTTACGACACCGACGGACATCTGGGAAATGATGAAGTCTGTTGACGGAATCTGTCAGGTCGGAAATATCAGCGGTGAAGGCTGGTTCCTCACTGCCGAAATGGTTGAACTGATTCATTCAGGTGCACCTTCGATTGCCTGCGTTCAGCCTTTTGCGTGCCTTCCGAACCACATTACGGGCAAGGGCATGATAAAAGAATTGAGGAGACATTTCCCGCAGTCAAATATCAGTGCGATTGACTATGACCCGGGCGCTTCCGAAGTAAACCAGCTGAACCGCGTAAAGCTTCTGCTTTCCAACGCTCCGATCGGAAAAAATCCGGACGAGCTTAAAAACGGCAAAATCTGGACTAAGAAAGGTCCTGTTGAACCGGTTTTACAGTACGCGTCAGGCGGAAGCCAGTTCGTAGACGACGACCCTGTTGATGCAAAGAACCTGGTTCCTGCAACGACTGCCGAATAAACTTCGTGACCGGACTTGCCCGGCTGCGTGTTTTGCACTTTTTTCGTTTACGTGGTATTTTTTAGTAATGATTAAGAAAAAAGTTGCTTTTGCGTGCGTTTTTTTTGCAGTTCTTTCTGCTTTTGCGGATTTCAATAAGATGAATGTTCCTGATTCAGCACAAATCCGCAGGGCAGTTGCTGAAAACTGGTTTTACGAAGATTTGAAGGTTCTCCGTGAAAAACGCGTTGAACTGAGGCAGAACGAAGCCGGACAGAATTTTCAGGTCAGAATGGAAGAAAACGATTCTTCTTTTGCCGTAATCGTTGCGCCGAAAATGACACTCGAAACCGATTTCTACACGGAAAAAGGAATTGAACGGCGGACGGTTGACGATTTCCCGGGAGATGCGTGTGGTGCGTGGATTTTAATCAGGAATTCGCTCACCGGCAGCCCGGAAAAAATCCGCATTTACTTTTCTCAGAACAGCGACATGTACATTCAGTTTTCGCCGGACGGAACAAAAACTCTGGCGGATTTTGTAATCTGCGGGCTGTATGCTTCGCGCGGAGTTCCAGTCGGAATTCCTTTTGAAAAACTGTACACGGCGTCTTTTCAGCAGGTTCTCTCGGCAACCGAACATTCACTTCCATGGAATTATGCAGACACTCAGAAAGGTCAGTTTGATGCAAAATTGCAGATGACCGGTGTAATCAGAAAAAATCTTGAAAGAATTGTTTACGCTCCCGACAGCTGTTACGACGAAAACGGGGAAAGCATCTTTATTTCTTCCGGTGAAAAACAGACGGATTTTGATTTCCTGAAAACCCGGAAAATTGAAAATCCCGTAGTCGTAGATCAGGCTGGATTCTTAAAATGGATTGTCGACGGGCTCGTTGAACCGCTGGCAGGTGCAAAACTCTACAGAAATCCTCTCATGGTAAAAACCGTAACTTATGAACCGACTGGCAGAAACGGCGTGCTCGGAAAAAACATGGACATTTCTTTTTCGCTTGACTGGTGCAGAAATCTTGCAGCGGCGGCTCTTTCCGTGAGAAGTCAGAAAAAATACATGTGGAACGAATCCAACATGGACATTCAGATTGAACCGTTTGCGGCTCAGGTTACGAAGGAAGGCGTGGCTCAGATTCCGGGATTTTTAAAAGATTCGGGCTACAAAATTGAAAATTTAAAGCCGCTTCTTTATGTCCTCGCTTCTACTGAACCCGCGTATTTTTATCTTGCTGCAATAAAACGGCCTGTGACGCAGGTCTATAAAGATTCTGAAAATTTTATTTTTGATCAGTGTGCGGCGATTTTTCCGCTTTACGATAAGGACGGAAGATTCGCGTGCATCGTCTTTGAAAACGGCGCAGAACTGACGCTGAATCAGTTTGTTGCAAAATATCCGGGAAGTTTTGTTCACCTTTCGCGGGTGCTGGCAGAAAAAGAATTCTATCCGGAGTGATTTTTGCGGAACTGACTGAACTTTGCAGGAAATTATGAAAAAGATACTTTATTTTTGCGCAGCGGGCGTGTTCTGTTTTTCGGCACTGTCTGCGTTTTCCCAGAACGGCACGGAAGCAGCGACTCAGATGATGAGGGCGTATTCTGACGGTTTTTATCCGGGGGTCGTGCGTTATGCCGATGAAGTTTTAAACGACAATTCCAATTCTCCCTACATGCTGAAGGCGGCTCTTTTAAAGGGCGAAAGTCTTTTTAAGCTCGGGCGGACAAATGAAGCTCTCGAAATCCTTTTAAGAACGGAAGCGCAGTTAAAACAGAATGATGACGTTCCGGCAGAACTCTGTTTCTGGACCGGGCGCGTTTATTTTGAACAGAAAAAGGATGAAGAAGCGTTTTCTTATTTTTACAGGGCGGCAGAAAAATCAAAGCCGGCGGAAAATATTTACGGTCAGGCAGTTTTCTATCTCGGAAAAGTTTGCCGTCGCATGCAGAAGTTTGAACAGACGATAGATTACTTTGAGTTCGTGCTTCAAAACGGACGCAGTTTTACCATGAGCGATTATGAAGAAGCCTGCGTAAGTTTTTTTGAATGTGCGGTTCTGGCGCAGAAAAATGAAAAATGCGAAAACTATTTTGTCCAGCTGGAAAATGCCGGTTTTTCGCCTGCGGCAAAATACAGAATCCTTTTTGCGTATGCACAGTCACTTGAAAACTCAAAAGAATATGCTAAGGCATATGACTTTTATGTAAAAATCCTTGCGGAAGGTCCGGATTTCCTTTCTGCGGCTGCAATGCAGAGGGCGTACCTTGTTTCAAGCGGACACCGCGCGGAAGTAAAGCAGGATGCGGGCGCTGTAATTGAAAGGACGGGCGGATTAAAGAAACGCAATCCGCAGCTGGTAAGCGAATTCTGGACGAGGCTTGCCGTTGATGCGTTCAATTCAAAAGATTATGAAAAATCACTTCTGTATTTTGACAATGCGAAGGAAGATTCTTCAGTTCAGCTG
>CAVJKK010000013.1:0-12550 GCA_963649855.1 Anaerovoracaceae bacterium | reverse complement strand
TTGAGCTTTGCTCAACCACGCGGCTCGTGGCAGGTTTTTGGCGAGAGGCTATTTAAAGTTAGCCTGAATGCTATTTTGTTTTTGAAATTATACAGAATATGGCGACTTTATGCAAAATGGCTGTATGTTCAGTTTCGTAAGGTATTCTGTCAGTTCCCGGAGAACTTTCTGTGCTACCTGCGGATTTGACTTCACCAGAAAGCGGAATTTCTTCCCGCGGATTTTTACGAGCGTGGAATCCGTTACTGCCGTTGCTGTCGATGAGCGCGGTTTTACGAGGATGCAGTTCAACTCGCCGAAAAAATCTCCCCGGTTGTAAAGTTTTTCTTCTTCGTATTCGCTGCGTTTTACTTTTACGCAGCCTTTTAAAATGTAGTAGGCAAAGGTGTTCTGGTCGCCCTGCCTGTAAAGTTTTTCTCCCGGCGAAAGATAGGTGAGCGAAAGTCCCTTGTCAAAAAGAAAATCCGGGCGGATAAAAAGCCTTCGCTTTATTTTTTCAGCTGCGGACGAGCCTTCTTTTTTTGGCAGAAGGTAAAGTTCTCCGAGCAGAAGTTCATCAAAAAACTGGCAGACGAAAATGTACTGCGCAAAAAACAGAAAAAACACAAAGAAAAAGAACGTGTCCATCAGAAGAATGATTACGTTGCCGAGAACGCCGTAAATCAGGTTGTAGCGGCTTACGTTGATGAAAAGATGAAGAAGCGTCCTGAATGCCCAGAAACTTGCCGTGCAGATGAGCGCGGAAAGTACGCAGAGGTAGAATTTCGGTTTTGTTCCCGAGCCGATTTTGTAGATTATCGTGATTACGACAAAAATCAGAAAGTTCTGGATAAAAACGAGTGATTTTCCGTTCAGAAAACTGTCGTAGACAAAGTCCAGCTGTGGAAAACGCTGAAAAAACGGCAGCTTCAGGATTGTCTTTATGGACATATACGCAAAAATGAAGAAAATCACGACGGAAACAAAGATGAGTTCAGACAGGAAAACAAGAATCTGGTTAAAAACCGCGCGCCTCTTCTGCTGGTCGTGAAAAATGTTTTTAAGTGCGGCAAAAACGGAAGCAAAAAGCCGGCGCGCCATCCAGATTATAAAAAAAACAATTACGAGTTCCAGCGTGCTGAAAATCTTCGTCTTCTGAATGGTGGTTACAGCGGCTTCGGGATTGAAATAGTTCTGGAGTTCCGGAATTACGTTGTAGATTGAAGAAATTATCTCCGGAGAAGCGTGAAGCACCCGCACTGCAATCAGAATTATCATCAGAAGTACGGGTACTACGGAAAAGATGAGGTCAAACGAACAGGCACTTGAATAACTCAACAGACCGTTCTGAAAAAACAACTTTATGTTGAGAAAAACACTCTGTGCGAAGGTTACAAAAGTGACTGCCCGTTTTCTGCCTTTCATGAAAATTAGAAGTCTGCGAGTTTTGGAGCGCGCGGATATGGAATTACGTCGCGGATGTTCTGCATGCCCGTAACGTAAAGGAGGAGGCGTTCAAAGCCGAGACCGAAGCCCGAGTGCGGAACTGAACCGAATTTGCGAAGGTCAAGATACCAGCCGTAATCTTCCGGTTTAAGTCCGAGTTCCTTGATTCTGTTCAGAAGCTTGTCGTAGTCGTCTTCACGTTCTGAACCGCCGATGATTTCGCCGAGTCCAGGAACAAGTACGTCAACAGCCTTTACCGTCTTTCCGTCATCATTGAGCTTCATGTAGAAAGCCTTGATTTCCTTAGGGTAGTTGTAAACCATTACCGGGCACTTGTAGATTTTTTCAGTGAGGTAGCGTTCGTGTTCTGTTGCAAGGTCGCAGCCCCAGAACGGCTTGAATTCAAAATCGTCTGCATGTTTTTCAAGTTCTGCAACGGCTTCCGTGTAGGAAACGCGCTTGAACGGAGTTTCTACGACGTGGCGCAGGGTATCGATTACGCCCGGCTGAATTCTCTTGTTGAAGAATTCCATGTCGGCAGTGCACTTTGTCAGAGCCCAGTTCAGAAGGTATTTGATGAATTCTTCCTGAATGTCCATGTCGTCTTCAAGGTCGAAGAAAGCCATTTCAGGTTCGCACATCCAGAATTCTGCCAGATGACGCGTCGTGTTTGAATTTTCTGCGCGGAAAGTAGGTCCGAACGTATAGACGCGTCCGAGTGAAGTTGCAAGGGTTTCTGCTTCAAGCTGACCTGAAACGGTGAGATTCGCTTTTTTGCCGAAGAAGTCCTTATTGTAGTTTACGAGTTTTGCTGCGTCTTCTTTTTTCATTCCGGCAGCACCTTTTTCAAGGGCGATTTCTGCAATTTTTTCCATCGAAAGGGTTGTAATCTGGAACATTTCGCCTGCACCTTCAGCATCTGAACAGGTGATTTCAGGCGTGTTGATGTAGTAAAAGCCGCGTTCCTGGAAGAAAGAATGAAGCGCAAATGCCATCTGGCTTCTCATGCGGAAAACAGCACCGAAAGTGTTCGTGCGTGCGCGCAAATGAGCGTTGTCGCGGAGAAATTCCATCGTGGCAGCTTTTTTCTGAATAGGGTAGTCTGAAGGACATTTTCCAAGGACGATGAGGGTTTCAAGATTGACTTCAACAGACTGACCTGAAGCCGGAGATTCAATGAGCTTACCCGTTGCCTTGAGCGAAGCACCTGTCGAAATGTCTTTGAGTGCTTTTTCAATATTTTCTGTATTCTGTGGATTTGCCGGATTTGAGCGGTCGAAAGTCAGCTGAATTGAAGCGAAACATGAGCCGTCGTTTACCTGAATAAAAACGAGGTTCTTTGAATCGCGGACTGTACGTGCCCAGCCGCAGACTGTAACGGTGCGGCCGTCTGGAGCGGATGTTAAAATATCCTTAATAAGTTCTGTTTTCATAATCGCATATTCTAGCGAATTTAAAACGTTGTTTCAACGAGAGGAAGTTTTCGGGATTTTCCCGAAGCCTGCTTTTAAAATCTTCTTTCGGGAAAATCCCGCGCGACATCGTGTCGCGGTCCAAGAAACTTGCGTTTCTTGCGAAATTACAGTCTTTGGCGCCATCCGTGGCGCAGTCTTGCATTTGCGCCGATTGAGCCCGTGTACCTTTTGTACAAATCCCGAGACGCATTTTTTTTATTCTGTCTTCGGGAAAATCCCGAAAGCTCACTTTTTAAAATTCTGCCTTCGGGAAAATCCCGAAGCCCGACTTTTTAAATTTTTGCCTTTCGGGAAAATCCCGAAAGCCGTTTTTTCATTTTTCTGCCTTCGGGAAAATCCCGAAGCCTCACTTTTTAAAAATTCACCCTTCGGGAAAATCCCGAAGCCCGTTTTTTGAAATTCCGCCTTTCGGGAAAATCCCGCGCGATGTCCGTCCTGTTGCGGTCTGTTATGGCTACTGCATCAGTTTTTTATCGATTTTTTCGCGGCGGCTGTTCATGTTGTAGTCAAATAAGGAATAGCCTATTCTGTTCATTGATTTTAGAAGCTTGCAGTATCTTGTGCCGGGCAGGATTTTTTCTGCTTCTGCCATGTAGAAGTCGCATTTCTGCTGGTCTTTCTGTTCAAAATAGAACTGGGCGAGGTTTATGTTGCAGTAATATCTGTCGTAGGCTGTTTCTGCGTATTTCTGTGCGTCCTTAAAGAAATCTCCTGCCTTTGAAACGCTGCCTCCTCCCACTCCCGGTGCGTAATAATACCACCAGCCTGAAAGCGTGAGCGCAAACGACATTTCGGGATTATTCTTTACGACGACGGCATAGTCCTTTTTTTCCTGCAGACCAACTGTAATCGAAGCGGAGCGCGGAAGAAACTGCATCATCGAGTTTGTAATGTCGGCAGAGGTGAGGACAAACCACGGATTTAATTCTTCTGCGGTTTTGCCTTCTGCGTAGGCGGTAAGTTTTTCGTACTGGGGGCGAAGGAGCCCTTCCATGAGCGGAGAATGCATGTCTTTTTCGTATTCGCAGTTGTAGTGAGCCGTTGCGAGCATGTTGTTTAAGACAAGCTGTGCTTCTTCGCAGGCGGTGGCAAAAAGTTCTGCCTGCTGTGCCTTGTATTCTTCGATTTTTTTGATGCACGAATCTGCATCGCTTAAGGTGCGCAGATTTACGCGGAATTCAAGAACGTCCTGAATCATGGCATTTTCCGCTGCAGAAAAATCCGCCGCAAAGGAATTAAAAGCCAGCGCGCCGAGCGCCAGAACGGTAAGTAATTGTTTTTTCATGATTTTCATGCCATATAAAATACACAAAAACCGCTGACTTGCATACACTATGTAAAAAATGCTAAACTTTTCTCCATTATGGACAATACTTGTAGCAGAGAAATTCCTATCTTTTTTGCAACTGACAATAATTACGTTCCTTTTCTTGCAGTTGCCCTTACTTCACTTTTAGATAATGCTTCAAAAGATTATTTTTATAAGATTTACGTGCTTACGACGAGCTTAAAGAAAGAATACGTTGATCAGCTTGCCCTGATTTGTGAAGATGCGTGCAAAAACGGTGCGAGTGCTTCGATTGATTTTGTTTCAATGAAAGACGAAATGGAAAAATCTTCCGGCACGTTCCATCTGCGCGATTACTATTCAAAAGAAACTTACTGCCGCGTCTTCATTCCGCGTGTTTTCCCGCAGTATGACAAAGTGCTCTATCTTGACTGCGACATCGTTGTAACCGGCGACATCTCTGAACTCTTTAACACTGACATCGGCGACAACATCATCGGCGGTGCAAGCGAAGAAGTCATGGTTGATTACGACGTTTTCGGAACTTACGTAGAAAAGGCACTTGGCGTTCCACGCAACGAATATTTCAGCGCCGGCGTCCTCTTAATCAATACGAAAAAATACCGCGAAGAAGACATCGAAACTAAATTCATAAAATTGATGAACACTTTTAAATTCCGCGTTACCCAGGACGAAGATTATTTAAATGTCCTCTGTCACGGAAAAACGAAGATGATTGACCTGGGCTGGAACAAGTCTGCCTACAAAAACGAAAAGTTTGATGACAAAAACCTTAAGCTCATTCATTACAAAATTAACTGGAAGCCGTGGCATTACGACAACGTCTGCTATGAAGACAGTTTCTGGAAATATGCGCGCCAGACTTTCCTTTATGAAAATATCCTGAAAATAAAAGCCGGTTACGGTGAAGATTTGAAAAAGCGCGACACTGAAGCCTTTGAAAATCTCGTAAAGATGGCTGTTGAAGATACAAACGATCCGAACAATTATTTCAATTCAACAAAAAAGGCGAACTAGAAACGCCTGCGCCGTTGATTCGTATCGTAAGGAAGGTTTATGCCAAATCAAGCCGCAGTTGAAAAAGATCCTGGCAGGGTTGCAATCGTAAAGAAAATCGAACAGTTTGAGCGGGAAGAAAAATGGGCAGTTGACGTTGAAGACGATCCGCCGGCTCCTCCGCTTCTGCCTGACATGGTTGATTACATGAACCGCAAGATTTCCAGCCGTTTCTGGATGAAGTTTGCAAATTTCCTTGCGCGCAGCTACATCAACAGTCTTTTAAAACAGCGCCTTCTGATTATCCGGGAAGTGCGCGGGCTTGAAAACTACATCGGATTAAAGGACAAAGGCGCGTTCATCACGTGCAATCACTTTAACGCTTTCGACAATTTTGCAGTTTACAAGGCGATTGAAGACCACGTCTATCACCGCGAACTCGTAAAAGTCTGCCGCGAAGGCAATTATACAAACTTTCCGGGCTTCTACGGATTTCTTTTCAAGCATTGCAACACACTTCCCTTAAGCAGCGTGCCTTCTACGATGAAGCTTTTCATGAAGGCTGTAAAAGACTATCTTTCGCAGGGAAGGCAGATTCTCATCTATCCTGAACAGGCGATGTGGTGGAATTACAGAAAACCGCGTCCGCTTACGAGCGGGGCTTACAAGATGGCGGCTGAAAACAACGTTCCGGTCCTGCCGTTTTTCATCACGATGAAAGATTCTGACATAATCGGACCTGACGGCTTCAACGTGCAGGAATACACGATTCATATTTTAAAGCCGATTTACCCGAAAAGTGAACTTTCCTTAAGGCAGAACGCGCAGTACATGAAAGAGCAGAATTACGAAGCGTGGAAGAATCTGTACGAAGAAGTTTACGGAATTCCGCTTACCTACGCTGAAGAAAAATAGCCATGAGCGATAAACGGAAAGTCATTTATTACAAAGATGAACTGAACGACGAATTTTCAACGGCAGTGATAACTCCGCGCAAAATCGACGAAAACTATGATTACGGCGGAAGAGGTTTCCTCTGGAACGTGATTCATTTTGTGCTGTACAGAATCGTCGCCGTTCCGATTGCCTTCTGCTATTTGAAAATCAGGTTTGCGCATAAAATCGTAAACCGCAGCGTAATCCGCCCGTATAAAAAGCAGGCTTTTTTTGTCTACGCAAACCACACGAACACTTACTGCGACCCCCTCGTGCCGACTTTTGTGTGCTGGCCGAAAGACGCAATGGTGATTGTCCACGCGAACAACGTTTCAATTCCCGTAGTCGGGCGGTTTATGCCTTTTATCGGTGCCCTGCCGCTTCCAGACGGACTCAAGGCGGGGAAAAACTTTATTGATACGATAAAATTCCACGTGTCAAAAAAGCGCGCCGTGATGATTTACCCCGAAGCGCACATCTGGCCGTTTTACACGAAAATCCGCCCGTTCGTGGACGCGTCTTTCAAGTATCCGGTCGAATACAAGACGCCGGTTTTCTGCTTTACGAACGTTTACAAAAAGAGAAAGTTTTCTAAAATGCCGAAGATGGTAACATACGTAGACGGACCTTTTTTCGCAGATGAAGGCTTGACTTCAAAAGAACAGCGGAAACAGCTGCGGGACAAAGTCTACGAAACAATGTGCGCACGCAGCCGCCTGAACGAAGTAGAAGTAATAAAATACGAGCCGGCGGAATAGTGATTTTTGCAAAATTACTGTTTTAGGCGGGTATACAATGTAAATTGTCAAAAAAGGGCAGGTAAACACGGTGGTTGAGCCTGTCGAAACCACCAGATTTAATATACGCTTGATTTCGACGGGCTCAATCGGCGCAATGATGGCAGAACAGACCGGAAGCCTTTCTGGATAATTTTGTACATAAGGAAACAGAAATGATAAATATTTTATTTTGTGGAAACGATAAGGTTTTTGACGGCGCCGTAACGGAAATGCTGTCGATTTTCAAGCGGACGGAAAAGCGCGAACCGTTCACTTTTTATTTTTTTACGATGGACGTTTCACATCTGCGCCCGGACTACAGGGCAATAAGCGATGAGCAGATTTCTTTTCTTGAAAAAATGGCAAAGGAATACAACGCGGAAAACCGTGTCATAAAGTACGACGTGCGCGAAATCTACGACCGGGAGTTTGCAGCGTGCCCGAACGAGCAGTGCTACTGTTCGCCATACACGCTTCTGCGCCTTTTTGCGGATCTGGTTCCCGGTCTGCCGGACAAACTTCTGTACCTCGACCTCGACCTGCTTTTTAATAAAGATATTTCGCTTCTGTGGAATCAGGACGTAGAAAACGTTGAATATGCGGCAGCGAGAGACCACTACGGAAAGCTTCTCCTTTTCTGGCGGAGAAAATTCATAAATGCCGGCGTGATTCTCTTCAACCTGAAAAAATGCAGGGAAACGGGATTTTTTGCAAAGTGCCGGGACTTAATCAAGACGAAAAAACTTGTCTTTGCGGACGAAAGCGCAATCATCCTGAGCACGACTTCACAGAAAATCCTGAGCCAGCGGTTCAACGACCAGAAATTTCTGTACAAAGACACCGTAATCCGCCATTTTTCAAAGCGCCTCTTCTGGCTGCCGTACCCGCACACCGCAAACATCAAGCAGTGGAACGTAACAAAGATACACAAAGTCTTCGGCTACGAAAACTTCGACGACATCCTCTGTGAATACATCTATCAGAAAACGAAATTTGAAAGGGAAAGACAGTAAAACGGAGCGTGAAATAATTTCATAAGGTAAAAAGACTCAAAAACGGGCTGTGGAATAATTCCATAAGGCGAAAAGACTTCAGGTCGGGTTATGGAATAATTTCATAAAGCGAAAAGACTCCAGAACGGGCTGTGGAATAATTCCATAAGGCGAAAAGACTCCAGAACGGGTTATGGAATAATTTCATAAGGTAAAAAGACACTAAAACGGGTTATGAAATAATTTCATAACCCAAAAAAGCTCCAGAACGGGCTGTGAGAAAATTTCATAAGTTGACCGCTGATTTTTTATTCTTCAGATTCTTCTTCCGGGGAGATTTTTGAGCTGAAGTACGCCATTGCCGCTCCCGCTATCGTGCACAGAACACAGGCAACTGCCATGAGCGGGCTTTCCAGCACTGCAAATCCCGGGAAAAGCGAATAGATTGAGCCGACTACAAGACCGAAAATCAATGCGTAAGTCTGGTTCGGTGCAATCTTTAAGAAAGTCTTTACAATCCACGCTCCGCACAGAAGTCCGATCAGAACGCCGATTCCGTTCGGCAGAAGAAGGCAGAAAGCCTTTACCGTGAGTTCCGGGTTAAAAAGGCTGGGAATGCTTTTCATTACAATCGGGTAAACTCCCATGATGAGCATCAAAAGAGAGCCTGAAATGCCCGGGATAATCATTGCAATTGCTCCGACAAAACCCGCTGCAAAAATGTGAAGTGCAAGCGGGAAGGTCCACACCGGAAGTTCAGCTGCGATTGCGTTTGTTGAGTCAGTGCCTTTTCCGAGAATCGTGAAGAATACGATTACCGCAATTCCGATTACGGCTGCAATTACGACAGAAACGATTTTTGAAGAACTGATCCAGCCGCCGTCTTTTGTTTTTGCCATAAAGTTGAAGAGGAGGGGAATGCTTCCGAGAATGAGCCCGGTAAAGAAGTAGTTTGTCTGAACCGGGAAGTTTGTATACAGAAATGAGATGAGTTTGCTGAAAAGAAGGACTCCGATTGCCATTCCGCAGATGACTGGAACGACAAAGCGTCTGTTCTGAAAGAGTTTTTTTACGTTAAGCGTGATCGCGTTCACGAATTTGTCATAGATGTTGAAAATAACAGCCATCGTGCTGCCGGAAACTCCCGGAATTACGTTTGCCATGCCGATTACTATGCCGATTAAAAGAATGCGGATGATGTCCATAGCGGAAAAAATCTCCTGATAACAATTATTTTTTTTATGAAAATACATTGTTTTTTATTTTAAGGCAAGGGAGAGGCGGTTTTCCTTTACCGTCTGTCCGCGGCGCCATTTTTTTATGAGGTTTATTGCATACATAGCCCCAAATTTGTATAATTATGAATATTTATAAAACAGAGTTGTATATTTATGCAATTTTTCAGGAGGCTTCATGATGGACACAGAAAGTCTTTTTATCGGACGTCTATCTGTCCTTGCAGAACGCAATGACCCTATCGATCCTTGTCTTTACGAAAAATACGATGTTAAACGGGGCCTCCGCAATGCAAACGGAACCGGCGTTCTTGTCGGGCTTACGAGCATCGGTGATGTCGTAGGTTACGACGTAAAGGACGGCAGGAAAATTGCAATTCCCGGAAAACTCCTTTACCGCGGCTACAACGTTGCTGATTTAATCAGCGATGCAGAAGCGCACAATCAGTTTGGCTTTGAACAGGCAGTCTATCTCCTGCTTTTCGGCGAGCTGCCTTCACAGGGTGAGCTCGACCTTTTCAAGCAGTATCTTGGGGAATTGCGCTCCCTTCCACCAAACTTTACCGAAGACATGATCATGAAAGCGCCTTCTGCGGACATCATGAACAAACTTGCCCGCGGTGTTCTTGCTTCCTATTCTTACGACAAAAATCCTGAAGAACGCAGCCTTTCAAACATCCTGAGGCAGTGCATCGAACTGATAAGCCGCTTTGGCACGTTGACGGCTTACGGCTATCAGGCAAAGCGCCGTTACTATGACGGAAAATCGATGTACATTCACAATCCTCTTCCGGAACTTTCTACGGCGGAAAACTTCCTTCGCTTAATCCGCAACAACAAGGCTTTTACCGACGATGAAGCAAAACTCCTTGACCTTGCGCTCATCCTTCACGCTGAACACGGTGGCGGAAACAACTCGTCTCTGACGGTTCACGTCGTTTCTTCTGCGGACACGGACACTTATTCTGCAATCGGGGCTGCTGTCGGTTCCCTCAAGGGCTACAGACACGGCGGCGCAAATATCCGCGTTATGGAAATGATGGACGACATCAAGGCGAACGTAAAAGACTGGTCGAGCGAAAAAGAAGTAAGGGAATATCTGCGTAAGATTTCCCGCAAGGAAGCTTTTGACCACACCGGCCTGATTTACGGTCTCGGACACGCAATCTACACAATCAACGACCCTCGTGCAACGATTCTGCGCGACCATGCAGCAAAACTTGCAAAGGAAAAGGGACTTGAAGACGAATACAACCTTTACAAACTGATTGAAAAACTCGGTCCTGAGGTAATTTACGAAAAGCACGGAACGGACAAGAAAATCTGCGTAAACGTTGACTTCTATTCGGGCTTCATTTATTCAATGCTCAACATTCCGCGTGAACTCTTTACTCCGCTGTTTGCCGTAAGCCGTATTGCCGGCTGGTCAGCACACCGCATTGAAGAGATTGTTGCCGGCGGAAGAATCTACCGTCCTGCATACAAGAATATCCTTGCAGAACGCGCGTACGTACCGATCGAAAACCGCTAGCCGCAATGGAAAAAGAACGCTTAGATAAAATCTTAGCCCACCACGGATTCGGAACTCGAAAGGACGTAAAACGGCTCTGTCATAAGCGCGTGGTCTATTTGAACGGAAATCTCGTTACAGACCCTGCCGCAAAAGTTGACATCGACACCGACACTCTCGAAATTGAAGGTGAAAAAATTGCACTTCAGCGGGATCTTTACGTCATGCTCAACAAATGCCGCGACGTTGTGTGCGCAAACAAAGACGGCGAACATCAGACGGTTTTTGATCTGCTTGATGAAAGCCTGCGCCACAAATTTCTAGGCGGCGACCTGCACTGCATGGGAAGGCTCGACATTGACACCGAAGGGCTTTTAATTCTTACGACGGACGGAAAACTCACTCATTCCTTGCTTTCTCCGAAAACTCACGTTCCGAAAACGTATGCGGTCGGTCTTCGGGATTCCCTTACAAACGAAGAAAAACAGAAATACGCTGAAATTTTTCAGAAAGGTTTCTGGATTGACCGCGAACAGAATGAAGACGGTTTTGACTGTGCGCCTGCTTTCCTCGTGTGGCGTGAAAATAATCAGGACAAAAGACTTGAACAGTGCGCCGCAGAAAATTCCAGCGGAAAAGCGGACTGCTTTCTGACGATTTATGAAGGCAAGTTTCATCAGGTGAAGCGCATGTTTGCCCAGCAGGGAAACGAAGTCGTTTACTTAAAGCGCGTAAAAATGGGCAGCCTCTATCTTGATTCTTCCCTTGAGCCGGGAACATACCGCGAACTTACAGACGCTGAAATTGAAGAACTTGCAGAAAGATAGTTTTTTGTGCGTGCCCCGACGCTGAATGTCATCAGGTCACGCATTTTTTGTAAAATCTTATTTTTTCAAGACTTCCTTTATTGCTGCGAGAAGGTCTGAATATTCCGTGAAGGTCGGAATGTCCGGGTAGTCCGCCTTGATTTTGTCTGTCGTGCGGAACAGAAAGCCTGCCTTGCTTGCCTGAATCATGCCGAGGTCGTTGTAGCTGTCGCCGAATGCGATTGTTTCAAATCCGATTGACTGCAGCGCTTTTACCGTTGAAAGTTTCGACTGTGCGCAGCGCATCTTGTGGCTTGTGATGAATCCGTTTGAATCAACTTCGAGGCTGTTGCAGAAAATTGTCGGCATGCCGAGTTTTTTTAGGATTGGACCTGCAAATTCTTCAAAGGTGTCGCTTAAGACGATTGTCTGGCTGATTGAGCGCAGCTCATCCAGAAATTCTTTTGCACCCGGGAACGGGTCAATCTTTGCGATTGTGTTCTGAATGTCTTTTAAAGTTAATCCGTGTTCTTTTAAAATTGAAATGCGCCATTTCATGAGTTTGTCGTAGTCCGGTTCGTCGCGTGTCGTGCGGCTCAATTCCGGGATTCCCGAAACTTTGGAAAATTCAATCCAGATTTCCGGAGCGATAACGCCTTCCATATCTAAACATGTTACGTACATAAAAATCCTCTTATTTTCTAAATTATCAGCTTATTCATCCGTAATTGTTTTGATTTTATCATTTTTTCTATGCGGGGAGAAGTATAAAAAAGTGTACAGGTGTTAAATTTTTTATATAAAAGTTGACATCTGAATTTTTTGCGTTATAGAGCGGCTGATTTTTCTAATTCAATATAATGCAATAAAATAAAAATATTTTTCTTTTCTTTCCGGTGATTTTGTAAAAGTTGGCACGCTTTCTGCTTTATATCCCTTGTACATCATTTTATAAAGAGGGATATAAAAATGGAAATGCTTGAAACTTACATCAGCCAGATTCAGCGTTATCCGCTTTTGACTGCGGAACAGGAAATTGCTCTGTCTAAGGAAATTGAAAAAGGCAGCAAGGCGGCTGAAAAAAAAC
>CAVJKK010000012.1:11251-12988 GCA_963649855.1 Anaerovoracaceae bacterium | reverse complement strand
ACAATAAAAGCCCGGTCTTTCGCAAGTTCAACGACAAGAGAATTAACGCCAAGCGGGCCTGTCCTGATAATGTGAATCATAAAAACCTCAAAAAAAAGCGTTGTGCCTTTACAAAAATGAAAAAACACAACGCTTTGTATGAATCAAATGACCGTGCAAAAATTACAGATCAGCAGAAGAACTTGAGCGAGGCTTGCGCATTGCCATGATTTCTTCGTCTGTCATTTCGATCGGTGCTTTTTCCATTTCTTTTGCAAAAGCTGCCTGCTGAGCTACAGTGTCAGAATTTGTTGCCGTAAAGCTGTCAACAATCGGAGCAGACTTATTTTCTACGTTCGGAACTGCTTCCGTGTTGATGTATTCGTCAGAAGCGTTCGCATTTTCAGAAACTTCTGCCATGTCTTTTTTATCAGAATAGCTTACTGCAAGTTTGCGGCCACGCCATTCAAAATTGTTGAGTGCAGAAATTGCCTTGTCTGCGTCTTCCTTGAAAAGTTCAACGAAAGAATAATTTGCAAGAGTCTTAATGTTTCCGATGCGTTCGCGTTCAATGCCTGCTTCGTTGATGAAAAGTCCGAGAAGGTCGCGGGCAAAAACCCTGCGGTTGCGTCCGATGCTTACAAATACAGTTGCAGCATTTTCCGGAGCAATTTCTACGCGCTGAAAGCGTTCTCTCGGTTCAGCCGTGCGTTCTGTGTGTTCCCTGCGCTCTTCAAAGTGAGTGCGGCGGGTGTCTTCACGACGGTTGCGGAAATCTTCGCGGGTTCTTGCCGGATTAAAGCGGAAGATTGAACCTTTAGCACACTGCAGAAGATAGGCAGCAACATAAGAACGTCTTGTAAGCGGAACGTTCTTCTTGAAAACTTTTTTAAGTTCTTCGTAATACTCTGGATTAGCTTCAACTCTTTCAACTGCATTCTTCAGAAAAGCTGCAACCTGATCCATGTTAAGTTCATTTTCGTGTCTGTGAAAAGCCATTTTAATACCTCTGTAAAAAATAAAAATTGCCTGTTCTCGTTCGTTAGCGGCTTATAAAAAAATACGCTGACAGGCTAGTTCAATTCAGCCGCAAAAGCAAAATCTTTTTCTTCAAATCCCAGCTGGATTAATGTTGATTTTAGCAATTTTGGCACAAATGAATTGTTGATTATAAAAATTTGAATTCCGTCTCTGGTTAAAGTGGAAATGCTCCTCGATAAAAGTTCTCTGGCAATTCCGAGCCCACGGTAATTCTGTTCAACCAAAAGCGCATCTAAAACTGCTGCACTTTCGTTACTGGACAACTTTGAATACAAAAGACAACCGGCAAATTCGTCCGTAAGAGTCCGGCAGATCAATCCCTGCTTTCTGCCCAAAGCCAGCGAATTCATATCAAGCTGAGCCTTAAACTGGCGGGAAACTGCCTCTCCTAGTCCGTCCGGAAATCTTCCCTTTAATTCCTCAAAAAAAGCCCCCGCAGTATCGCAAACATTTGCGCAGTCCAGACTGGCGTCAAATGCCCGGAAAGTAAAGTCTTCCAGAACCAGGTCATCATATTCATAAAAATCCTGGTCAAGAGATTCAAGTCCCCACGACTCGCGAAGTGCATTGTACCATTCGTAAACAACCGCCTTCATCTCTTTGTTTTTAAAAAAATGAAACCTTTTGTCCACTTCAGGATACTTTTTCAATGTAGTTTTAAAATTTCTGAATACCCCCCGTCCTTCCAGAAGGATCTGCTTAAGTTCACCGTATGCC
>CAVJKK010000012.1:0-11241 GCA_963649855.1 Anaerovoracaceae bacterium | reverse complement strand
CGTCCGCACTGGTCCATTGTGGAAGCGAATAAATGTTTTCTTCATCAATTGACTCAAGGTCACATTGAATTATTTTTGAATTCTGTGCATCAAGAGCAAAATTTTTCTGCTGATTTTCCATTGCAAACAAGATGTCTGCACACAAAGAATCGGTTAAATCAAAAATCATCGGATAAAACTAAATCTACCACAGTTTAAAGTTTGATTCAATCAAACGCACATTCCGAATAAAAACAGAAATCTCCGGGAATTGTTACACTCCCGGCTGCAGTTCATGTCTTTACGCCTGCGGCAGATCTTTACGGCTGGAAATGATTTTTCCGACGATTCCGTATTCTTCCGCCTCAGCAGCAGTCAGCCAGTGATCGCGTTCCGTGTCTTTTTTTACGGTTTCAAAATCCTTGCCGGTCGCTTCTGCGATGAGTTTTGTAAGGGTGTCGCGTGATTTTGAAATTTCCTGAGCGGTGATTTCAATGTCAGTAGCAACGCCACGGCTGCCGTTCATCAAAGGCTGATGAATCAGGAAGTGACTGTTCGGCAGACTGAATCTGCGTTCTTTTGGAACAGACAGAAACAAGGTAACGCCCATGCTGGCAATCAGTCCCATTCCCACAGTGTAAACCGGCGCGTTGATAAAGCGGATCATGTCGTAAAGACCAAAACCGTCGTCAATGGAACCGCCAGGGGAGTCGATGTAAAGATAAATCGGCTTATCAGAATCTGCCTCAAGAACAAGCAACTGTTTTACAATTTTTTCAACTAAATCTTCGTTTACTTCCCCGCTGACAACAATCTGGCGGGTCTTTAAAAGTTTTTCAGAAAAAGCATCACCCGGAGCTTTTTTTTCTTTTTTTTCGTCTTCATTAAAAATAGTCATACTTAGAATATATAAAAATTAACGCCGATTGTCTAATAAAACGGAACACAATTTCCAGAACAGGCGGTCAGCTTTTTTTTAATTCTGCGCCACAATCTTCTTTTTTGACCACGACTGAAGGATTCTCTGCTGATTTTCATCTGTAGACAGGAGGAACTTTGCGAACATTTCGTTTGTCTGGGCAAACTCCTGTGCAAGGATAATCTGCTCGTCTGCCGTAAAATTTGAAAGAACGTAATCTGCAATATCGCGGTTCACAGGTTTTGTAAGTCCAAAACGCAGCCGCCAGAAGTCCGCCGTACCGAAAGTGGCTTTCATTGAGCGAAGTCCGTTGTGTCCGCCGAGCCCGCCACTCCACTTAAGGCTGACCGTCCCCATCGGCAGTTCCAGTTCATCGTGTACGACGAGGATTTCTTCCGGCTGGATTTTGTAAAAGTGTGCAAGTTCGCCGACGCTTTCTCCGCTCAGATTCATGTAAGTAAGCGGCTTTAAAAAATAGATTTTGTCCGGCGCACCTTCCGGCACTACGGGAGCTGATCCGTCTTTTTTTGCGTACATGCCTGTTTCGGCAAACCACTGCGCGAGGGTCTGAGTCTCGGCAACGGCGTAATCGCCTTTGAATTTGTTCTGAAAATTCAATTTTGCGTAAAATGGCAGCTGACTCGCAAACTGCCATGCGACGTTGTGGCGCGTTTTCTCATATTCAGCGCCGTAATTTCCTAAAAATGCAACCAGTTTTATCATTTTTCCTTATCCTTAAAAAAATACGATTTTCAATATCACATAGCCCTAACTTCGAGTTTTTGAAATTAACCGTCTAAAAAAGGCTCTCGGTCGGTTCTAGCATCAAACAGAGGAGGCAGGTATGCCTAGCTCTAGTAAAACGATGTCTTTTACTGTCGTAAAACGACCCTTTCTCCGCTCGTAAAACGACCCTTCTTCCGACTGTAAGAAGACCCTTTCACCGTCCGTAAAACGACCCTTCTTCCGACTGTAAGAAGACCCTTCTTCCGACAGTAAAACGATGCTTTTTACGACGGTAGAACGATGCTTTTATTTATTTCAATATTTTTTTCATTTTCGCATCGGCTATGTCTAAGACGCTTATGCCGTCTTTGTTTTTTACTTCAACGTCGGCTCCGTGTTTTTTTAAGAGCCGGGCACAGCCGTATGAATTGTTGTAGGCTGCGTACATCAATGCAGTGTCACCATTGGAATCTTTAAAATTTACGTCCGCTCCGCCTTTTATGAGTGCTCCGGCAACTTTTTCTTCGTTCTGTGCACAGGCGGTGATTAAAGGCGTCATGTCGCCGGCGTTTACGTGATTCGCGTCCGCTCCGCGTTCAATCAGAAATTCTACAAGCCGTACATTTTTTGAAAGGCACGCGTATTCAAGTGCGGTCATTTTTTCTGAACTGACCGCAAAAATGTCTGCACCGTGTTCAACCAGAAGTTCCGTCTGCTTTAAGTTCCCCGTCCGGCACGCCCACATCAGCGGGGAAACGCCACCTTTTGAAAGGACGTTGCAGTCCGCACCTGTTTCCAGCACTTCGCCTAAAAGCGGGATATTTTTTGTCTGAACGGCGAGCATTACGACCCCGCCGCTTTTGTCTGAGTTTTCAAGGATGAACTGTGCGCTGTCAATCTTTTTGCTACAGGAAGCAAGGCACATAACGGCACACAAAATAAAGCAAATTTTTCTGAACATTCCACGATTATAATCGTGAAGCGGTTTTTCTGCTATCGGTCCGGATTTTAACTCCAATTGAAAGACGCCTTAAATTTCAGTATCATAAAAAAATGGACTTACTTAAAAAACTCAGTGAACTGGATGCACGTTACGAAGAAGTAAACAAGATGGTGCAGGATCCAGACCTTGTAAAAGATCAGAAAAAATACAAAGACGTCATGCGTGAACACGGTCATTTGACGGACGTTCTGGAAGTTGGCAACGAATACAGAAAATGCCTTTCCGGTATTGAAGACGCGAAAATGATGATTACTGCTGAAGATGACCCTGAAATGAAGGAAATGGCACGCGAAGAAATGAAATCTCTCGAAGAAAAAGTGCCTCAGCTTGAAGAACAGATTAAGCTCAAACTCATTCCGCCTGATCCTCTCGATGAAAAAAACATCATCCTCGAAATCCGCTCTGCTGCCGGCGGGGACGAAGCCTCTCTTTTTGTGCGCGACATGTGGGAAATGTACTGCCACCTGTGCGAACGCAAGGGCTGGAAATACGAAAATCTCGAAGCGCAGGAAACTGAAGTCGGCGGTTTTAACAAGATTGTTACGCAGATTCAGGGAAAATTCGTTTACGGTACTCTCCGCTGGGAATCCGGCGTTCACCGCGTACAGCGCGTTCCTCAGACTGAATCCCAGGGAAGATTGCAGACTTCAACCGTAACTGTTGCCGTTCTTCCGGAAGCAGAAGAAGCAGACGTTAAAATCAATCCGGGCGATGTACGCGTTGATGTTATGCGTGCCGGCGGACCTGGCGGTCAGTGTGTAAACACGACGGATTCTGCCGTTCGCCTTACGCACATTCCGACGGGAATTGTCGTAATCCAGCAGGATCAGAAATCTCAGATTAAAAATAAAGAAAAGGCGTGGGAAGTTCTGCGCGCAAGACTTTTTGACTTTGAACAGTCAAAACTCGACGCTGAACGTTCGGCTGCGCGCAAAAGCATGGTTGGCAACGGCGACCGTTCTGAAAAAATCCGCACCTACAACTATCCGCAGGACCGCGTAACGGATCACAGAATCAACCTTTCGCTCCACAACCTGCCGGGCTTTATGATGGGCAACATGGACGAAATGCTGGACGCGCTGAACGTTTACGCAAAAGAAGAACAGTTCAAGGAACTCGAAGCGTAGTACAAAGTTGACTATTCAGCAGACTAAGAAATACGGCAGGGATTTGCTTTCTCTTTCTCCTACTCCGGAGCTTGATGTTTCTGTCATTCTGCAGTGGATAACGGGCTTCAGCAAAACGCAGCTTCTTCTGAACCGCGATTTTGAACTGACCATAGAACAGAAAAACCGCTTTGAAAAAGCGCTTGCGCAAAGGCAGACGGGTCTTCCGGTGGCGTACATTACGGAAAAAAAAGAATTCTACGGGTTTGATTTTTTTGTTACGCCGGATGTCCTGATTCCAAAACCGGACACGGAACTTCTGGTTGACCAGGCATTGAACGCCCTTGCAGTCCTTTACCAGAAAATTGAAAACGCAGACGAAACTCTAAAAAAAATTCCTGAAATCTGCGATATGTGCAGCGGCAGCGGCTGTGTGGGAATCTCCGTTTTGAAGGCACTCATGGAAAACGACGGAATCAACGTGAACAATCTGCCGAAAATGACATTTGCCGACATTTCAAGAAAAGCGCTCGACGTAACTCAGCACAACGCAGAAAAACTTCTTGGCGGTGGCGAAAAATTCAGCAACATCGAAAAACTGACCGGCGCGCTCAGCAAGGTGAGGATTCTGCAGTCAAACCTGTTTGAAAACGTGCCTTTTACTTTTGACATGATTCTTACAAATCCGCCGTATGTTCCGCACTCAGAAGCGCTTTCGCTTTTAAAAGACGGGCGAAGCGAGCCGATTCTCGCACTCGACGGAGACGTTACAAAAAACGGTGAATACGCGGGCACGGAAGACGGGCTTTCTTTAATCCACAGGCTTGTCCCGGAGTGTTACGAAAAATTAGTGCACGGCGGACTTCTGATAATGGAAACCGGCGAATACAACGCAGAACAGACCGCAGACCTTTTTGAAAAAGCAGGCTTTAAAAACATCCGCATAGAAAACGACCTGAACGGCATGATGCGCAACGTAACCGGCGAAAAGATTTAACTGACCGCTATTTTTTCAAGGCTTCCAGTTCTTCCTGCGTCAACGGACGGTATTCTCCGCTCTTTAAGTTCTGGTCTAAGGTGAGCCCCGCCATTTTTATTCTCTTTAAATAGATTACTTCGTTGCCGAGTGCAAGAAAAATCCGCTTTACTTCGTGGAATTTTCCTTCCGTAAGCGTGATGTTGCAGCTGTCTTCCGAAAGCCACTCGATTAAGGCGCGCGCACTCATCTGCGGTCCGGCTTTTTTGTCGGCGGGCATCAAAACACCTTTTAAGGCAGCTTCCGTGTAGATTTTCTGCGCGCCGCCAAGCACGTTCTTTTTTAAGCACACAAAATAAGTTTTTTCGATTTTGTTTTCCGGGCGGGTAAGGTAGTTTGAAAGCTGTCCGTCATTCGTAACGATTAAAAGCCCCGCCGTGTCTAAGTCCAGACGACCGACTGTGTGCAGTTTTGCACCTTCGGGACTTACGAGCAGTTCCGGGGGAAAAGAAGCAAGCACCGTCTGGTGGCTGTCGCTCACGGACGAACAGACAGTGCCCGGAGCCTTGTTCATGAGAAAATAATATTTCTGCTGTGCAATGTGTCTGTTTCTCATATGGAATTACGCAAAATGTGCAGTCGTAAACGCGAGAGGGATTGAAGGGGCGCCGCAAGGCGTTGGCACGTTCGTGCCAATGAAGCGGACAGCGGAACCCCGGAAAGCCCGACGGCACGAAGTGCCGGCTCGCCCGCTACTCCTCTGCCTTTACGCAGAACAGTTTTATGCCTTCGCCTTTGAACTTTTCTTTTACAGCTTTTATCACGGCTTTTACGGTTTTTACCTTCTCGTCGCCTACATAGCTGATTAAGATGAAATTTGTTTCAGGCCACGTTGTGCTGCCGAGTTTGTAGCTGTTTTTGCCGCGCCCGGTTACCACGGGAATTGTCGTATATAAAATGCCGGGAATCGTGTCTTCCATGAGCATCGTGATTTCTTCCTGAACGGACTGGTTTGCTATTATTTCGCATCTTGTCATATCTTTTACCTACTCTGTCAAAAGGACTTCGATTCTGCTCTTTTCGTGTTTTTTTTCTTTCATGACGAGGGAATAGAGCACTGGAATAAAGAAGAGCGTTACAAAGGTTGATGACGTCAGCCCACCTACAACGGCAACTGCAATCGGCTGTACCATTGCCGCACTTCCGCTGGAAGCAAAGCACATCGGAATCATGCCGAGGATTGTAGTGAGGGTCGTCATTAAAACAGGGCGCAGACGGCTGACTCCCGCTTCAAGACATGCTTCCTTCATTTTGTAACCGCGGTCTATGAGGAGGTTCGTGTAGTCAACGAGAATGATTCCGTTGTTTACGACGATTCCAACAAGCATAATCAAGCCAACCGCACTCGTCATACTGAATGCCTGCCCCGTAAATTTGAAGATGAACACAACGCCGATGATGAAGAACGGAATTGTAGTCAGGTTGATGATCGGAGCCTTAAAGCTTTCGTACGTTCCTGCCATTACGCCGAATACAAGCAGAATCGCCATAATTCCAATCAAGAGATAGGTCATGCCCTGCTCCTGAGTGTCTTTCCATGCGCCGTCGTAAACGATGGTTACGCCTTCAGGAATGATGAAGCTGTCTGCGATTCCCTGCTTTATGTCTGCAACTACGTCCGTTGAATTGCGTTCCGTCTTTTTGTCGGCACTGACCGTAACGCGCCGGGTCTGGTTTTCGCGGCGGATTGAAACAGGTCCTAAGCCTTTCTTTACTTCCGCAAAGTTTGCAACGCTTACCATGCCGCCGCTTCCCTTTACGTAAATCTGTTCAAGGTCAGAAATGCTCTTGCGGTCATCTTTTGCATAAAGGAGAATCAAATCGTATTCCTTGCCGTTTTCGCGGTAAGTCGTGGCGGTTACGCCGTTGATTGCATAGTTGATTTCTTTTGCTACGGTTGAAACATCAACTCCGAACGCGTAGGCACGCTGTCTGTCGATTACAACCTGAACTTCCGGCAGACCTTCTTCCGTATCAATCGAAACTTCGCCGATGTCGTAAATGCCTTCCATGACCGTGCGCACCTGTGAAGCAATGCTGAGGGCTGTGTCGAGGTCGTCCGAACGAACGTAAACCTTGAACTCTGAACCCGTCATCTGCCGTGCAAAGCCCTGACTGAACGTAAATCTTGCGCCCGGGTAGTCGTTAAAGTGCTTTCGGAGTTTCTGCTGGATTGTTTCCGACGTATCAATCTGATCTTCCGTTTCCGGCAGGTTAATCTGAATCGAACCCTTGTTCGTCGTGTTTGAACCGCGGTTTCCCGTGCCGACAGAAGTGATTACCGTCGTGTAGCCTTTTATTTCTTCACTGATGATTTTTTCAAAATCCTTGAGAATTGCAGAAGTTTCGCTCAGTGCCGTTCCGTTTGCAAGCGTCAGGTTGAGGGTTACGCTCGAATCCGTACCGTTGTTCATCATGTTTACCTTGAGGGTCGGAATAAGGAAGATTGACATCGCAAGAAGCGAAACGCAGACAATCACCGTCACTGCCCTGTGTTCAAGAGCACACTTTAAGCCGCGTCTGTACTGTTTTGTAAGGTACGTCATCGGCATTTCAAGCAGCTCGTAGAATTTTGCGAGAGGCTTAAAGCGGACAGGCTTTTCCACGCGATTCGTAAGAGGAAGGAATTTTCCTGCAAGAACCGGAACGAGGAATACCGCAACAAAAAGCGAAGAAACGAGGGCGATTACAACCGTAAAGATGATTCCCTTGAACATCTGCCCCGTCATTCCGAGGTCTTTTATGAAGAAGATGAACGGAAGGAAAACGCAGATTGTAGTAAGGTTGCCCGAAACGACGGACATAATCATTTCCTGCGAGCCTAAAACCGCCGCAATTTTCGGCTTTGCACCGCGCGTCCTGTAAACATAGATGTTTTCAATCATTACGATTGAAGCATCTACAATCATTCCGACGCCGAGGATAAGCCCCGTCAAAGTCATCATGTTGAGCGTAATTCCCGCAAAGTTCATCGCAAGAAGCGTGATGATGATTGAAAGCGGAATTGAAATTGCAATGATGAGCGTTGATTTTACCGACTTTAAGAACAAGAACAGAATCAAAACTGCAAGCCAGAGCCCGGAATAAGCCGTGTCGAGCAGAGTGCCGATCGTGTCGCTGATTGATTCAGAGTCATCGGAAATTATTTCCAGAGTAACGTCTCCCGGCATAATCGACTGGATTTCTGCAATCTTTTCGCGGGTTGCCTTTGCAACGGTTACGGTGTTTTTTCCCGACTGCTTTGTAACGGAAACGTAAACGCCCGGCTGCCCGTTGATGTAAACTTCGCTCGTCTTGTCCTTGTAGCCCATGTAAACGTCGCCAAGGTCACAGAGGCGCACAACGTAATTGTTCACGGTCGTGATAATCGTATTTTTTACTTCTTCCACGCTCGAAAATTCACCGGTGGTACGGATTGTGTAGTCTTTTAAGCCTTCGTTGATTTTTCCGCCACCAAGTTCAAGATTCTGTTTTGACAGGGCAGAAGAAACCGTAGCCATCGTCAGACCGTAAGCTGAAAGCCTGTTCTGTGAAATATCAACGCGGAGAATCTTTTCGCGTCCGCCACTCACGCTGGCTTCTGCAACGCCGTCAACCTGCTCAAGAAGGTCGACAATCTGATCTTCTGCAATAAGCTTCAGATCATCGTTGGAACGGTTGCCGCGCACTGCAATTCTCATAATCGGCATGGAATTTGAATCCATCTTCATAATCGAAGGAGAGCCCGCATCATCCGGGAGATTTTTTGAAACACGGCTGATTTTGTCGCGGATGTCGTTCGTTGCACTTTCAAGGTCAGTGCCATAGTTGAATTCAAGGGAAATCGAAGATGAACCTTCAGAGCTCGTCGAAGTAATCGTCTTTAATCCGCTCACCGAAACCAGCGAACCTTCAAGCACCTTCGTTACGGTTTTTTCAACAGATTCAGGTCCCGCATTCGTGTATGTCGTACGCACGTTGATGTACGGGGAGTCAACATCCGGCATCAGACTGATTGCGACATTTTTCAATGTAAAAAGACCGATGATTCCCAGCAGCGCAAAAACGATGAGCGTCAAAACCGGGTGGTCAAGTGTTTTTTTAGAAATGGACATATCTTCCCTGCCTGTTTATTTGCGCGCACCGTCTGTTCCGCCACGTGTGCCGTCTGCCGGTTTTCCGTCTGCGCTTCCGCTGTCTTCAGTCTTTCCGTTTGTGATGTCCTGAACTTTAGAGCCGTCACCAAGCGATGACATTCCCTGAATTACGACTTTTTCACCGCCCTTCAAGCCTTCCGTAATCTGAACAAGACCGTCAACTTCGTTTCCTTTTTTAACCTGCACTTTGGAAACCGTGCTGTCCTCATTTACAACGTAAGCAAAAAAATCATCGCCGTTCTGAACAAGTGCACTGCCCTGCATTACCGGCATTCCAGAATAATCTTCCGTGTAGAGTTTTACTTTTGCAAACATGCCGGCATTTATGCGTTCATCGTGGCTGTCAAAAGTCAAAATCACTTCTTTTGTTCTGCTCGTTGAATCAACAACCGGACTTACGCTTTTTACGGTTGCATTGAACACAACGCCGGGATACGCTTCCACGCTCACTTCAGCCTTCAGACCTTTTTTAAGGACTGCGACATAGCGTTCAGGAACATTCGCCGTAATCTGAAGATTGTTGATGTCCCCGATAATCGCAATCGCAGAACTCGTCGTAACTTTCGTACCGTTTTTAAGCGGAGTAGAAATAATGCTTCCTGAAATCGGCGCATAAACCGGGCTCAGACGGTAACTCGTGCCAGGCTCACTCGGGTCAACTTCCGCGATGATTTCATTTTTCTTAACGCTTGAACCAAGCACAACCGAAGTCGAAATCACCTTGCCGCCCATATCCGGGAAAACCGACACAGAGTTTTCGCTTTCAACTTCACCGTTCGTATTTACATAACCGTGCAGCGTCTGAACCTCCACCGTCATCGTTTTTACGGAAACTGTCGCTCCGCTTCCCTGACCACGTCCCTTGCCACCAGGCGCAGAAGAACCGCCGGACTTCATCACAGTATTTGCAAGGATTGCCACAACGATTGCAGCCACAACAGCCACCCCGGCAATAATCCATGATTTTCTGATTTTTTTCAAAGATTCCATAATTTCTCCTCTATCTTCGTTTTCTGTGCGCGAATGTGCTGGTGTTGCCATTCCTAGCGCGTCAGCGAGCCGAAATCCGCTCCGATTGTTTTTTCCAGTTCCATGATGTTTTTTGCCAGCGTCAGAATTTCGCTGTTCAGAGTAACCTGCGCCGTCAAAAGAGTGTTGTTTGCGCTCTGCAGCGAAAGCAGGTCTTTTGTACCGCGGTTGTAGGCTTCGCTCGTCATGTCGCAGGTTTTCTGCGCAAGTTCAACGTTCGCCTGCTTGTAGCGGATTGATTCCTGGCTCTGTGCAATGGAGCGCAGCGAAGAATTTACAGTCCGCATAAAAGTCTTGCGTTCGTTATCCAGCTGGAGCTCGTAGTCGGCAACGCTGTCTTTTGCACTGTCAACCGCGTCATTTTTACCTGACCACGGCAGAGCTCCGTCCAGCGGAATTGAAGCACTCAAACTCAGCGATGAAGTTTTTGTCGCATCCGGCGCTGTTCCGTCATAGCCTGAATACCAGTTTCCGTCCTTCCACGAAAAAGAAGCATTCAGGCTCGGTGCAAACGCACTGAACCGTTTATCAAGCACTGTGTTTTTTGCAGATTCAAGTTTTAATTCAAGATTTTTTACAGAAGCCGAACTTACTTTCGTAACGTCAACGTCAATTTTTTCAAGATACAGAAAATCGTTCAGCGAACCGGTCAGTTCAACTTCGTCGTTCAGCATAAGCCCAAGTACCTGCTTGAAATTGTCCATCGCATTTTTGTAGGAAGTCCGGGCACTTTCCACCGTCGGGATTTTTGACTTATAGTTTACTTCAGCACTTAAGGCATCAACTTCGCTCAAACGGCCGGAATTATACTTTGCAAGGTTATTTTCGTACTGGGTTTTTGCAATCGCAAGATTTTCTTCCTGCAGTTTGATGTTTTCCTCTGAATACAGAAGTTCGTAGTAGGATTCGCGCACGCTAAGTTCAATTGAACGCACAGCTTCGTCAAAACTCAGTTCGTTCTGTTCGTAGGAAAGCTTCGCACCCTGCATCGTCGTGTAGAGATTAGCCGTCAGATTGAGGGACGCAGTAGCAGAAATTCCCACGCTTGCAGAATATTTTGACTCCTGGTCACCGCCCGTCAGAGAATCCAGCGGAACAGAAGCATTTGCCCCCACAGAAAGACTCGGACTCACAGAATTCCAGCTGTGGTCTTTCGTGCGTTTAGCCGCATTCAGCGTGATTTTCTGCTGCTGAACCGAAACGTTGTTTTCTTTTGCAATTTTTACGGCATCTTCCACCGAAAGCGAATATTTCTGCCCTTCCTGTGCAAAAAGCGCCGGTCCAAAAACCGCGGAAAGTTCAAGAAG
>CAVJKK010000011.1:0-13215 GCA_963649855.1 Anaerovoracaceae bacterium | reverse complement strand
GTTCTATATTTATAGCTTTTTTCTCAAATCTGTTCAATAGCAAAATTAAAATAATTTGATATTTTATAAAAGATTAAGCGTTTTTTTTCGGAGCTGATTCCGGCTTTGCAGGGCTACGGCTTCCGCCTCCGACCAGCCACTGCGCGTCTGTTTGCGCTTCGCGCACCCTTCCAATCCGGGCTAGTTAAATTCATTGCAGGGCATAAAAAAAAAGCCCGCCGTGAAGAACAGCGGACTTTCGTAAGAAAAACTACCAGCGATAGTGAGCAAATGCTTTGTTTGCTTCAGCCATCTTGTGTACGTCTTCCTTCTTTTTATATGCAGAACCAGTGTTATTGAATGCATCAAAAAGTTCAGCAGCGAGAGTTTCAGCCATTCCATGGCCGCTTCTACTGCGGGCAGCACCAATAATCCAGCGCATAGCAAGAGCTTCACGGCGTGAATCTCTGATTTCCATCGGAACCTGATATGTTGCACCACCTACACGGCGAGATTTTACTTCTACGAGTGGTTTTACATTTTCAAGAGCTTTTGTAAACACTTCAAGAGGATCCTGATTTGTCTTTGTCTTGAGCTTGTCCATAGCTTCGTAAACGATTCTTGTACAAGTCTGTTTTTTACCATCCAGCATCATGCGTGCAACAAATTTTGTAACAACCGGGCTGTTGTATTTTGCATCTGGCATAACAGGACGATTTACTGATTTCTTATGTCTTCCCATAGTAATTCTCCTTTAAATATTATGCCTTAGGTCTCTTAGCACCATACTTAGAACGACCGCGCTTGCGTCCTTCTACGCCAAGAGTATCTTTTGTACCGCGGATAATATGGTAACGTACACCAGGAAGATCCTTTACACGACCACCACGGATAAGAACAACTGAGTGTTCCTGCAAGTTATGTCCAATACCTGGAATGTATGCAGTAACTTCAATTCCATTTGACAAACGAACACGAGCTACCTTGCGGAGAGCTGAGTTTGGTTTTTTCGGTGTAACAGTCATTACACGAGTGCAAACACCACGTTTCTGCGGAAAAGACTCAAGTGCGGGAGCTTTAGTCTGGTTTGCAAGTGACTGTCTACCTTTACGAATTAATTGATTAATTGTAGGCATCGCCTATTCTCCTATTTGTATGCCGGTCAGCACCCCGGACAAAATAAACAGTTAAAACCTGCGCGTATGAGCGCAGGGAATTCAATATTACCGGATTTCTATAAAGCCGGTCAATTGAATTCAGTTGAATTTTCTTAAATTTATGCAGTTCTGCCAGATAAAACACGGTGATTTCAACAAGTTTAACCATCGTGTTTTACCGGCATATGCGCCAATAGCAGAATTTTAGTCTTCTTCTGACGCTGTTTCTACGATCGGCTGAGCTGTCTGCATTTCAGTTTCCTTTTCAAGACGGCGGCGTTCGAGCACTTCTTCCATCTGTGCATCAAGGTCGCGATCAAGTGAATCGTAAAGTTTTACGTTTCTGTAATTCTTGATACCTGTTCCGGCTGGAATCATATGACCAATAATTACGTTTTCCTTCAGACCGCGGAGCTGATCTTCTTCACCCTTGATTGCTGCATTCGTAAGAACGCGCGTAGTTTCCTGGAAAGAAGATGCCGAAATGAATGAGTCTGTTGCAAGAGCTGCCTTTGTAATTCCCTGGAACATAGGGCGGGCAACTGCCGGCTGACCACCTTCTGCAATGATGCGCTTGTTTTCTTCGCGGAAGTGGTATTTGTCTACCTGCTGTCCGTAAATGAACTTTGTATCACCTACAGAAACGATTTCTACCTTGCGGAGCATCTGGCGGACAATTACACCGATGTGCTTGTCTGCAATCGTTACGCCCTGGGCTGAGTAAACGCCCTGGATTTCGTTCATAAGGTAATCCATGAGTGCATTTTCACCGAGGATTGCAAGAATATCGTGAGCACTTGCTGCACCGTCACAAAGCTGTTCACCTGCTACAACCTGGTCTCCGTCGCGGACGAGGAGGCGGCGAGTCATTGGAACAACGTGTTCAAGCTGTTTGCCATATTCGTCTTCTACAACGATTACGCGCTTGCCCTTTGTAATTCCCTTGAACTGTACAGTTCCGGAAATCTGTGCGAGTACACAAGGAACTTTTGGTTTTCTTGCTTCAAACAATTCAGATACACGTGGAAGACCACCTGTAATATCGTTTGTTTTTGCTGCTGCAACCGGCATGCTTGCAAGTGTAAGACCTGCTTCAACCTGCTGTTTGTCTTCAACACGAAGAACGGCACCTGCAGGAAGATAGTATGAACCGAGTTCGTTTCCGTCTTCGTCTGTGATGAGGATACGAGGCTGTTTAACGTCGAGGTGAAGGTCGCTGATACGGCGTTCTGTTTTACCAGAGTTTACGTCAACGATTTCTTCAAGTGTCTGACCAGGAATTACGTCTTCAAAGCGTACATAACCGCTTACTTCGGCGATGATTGGTTCAGAGAACGGATCAAATGTTCCAACTACTTCACCGCTCTTAACGATGTCGCCGGCTTTAACCATGATTGTAGAACCGTTGCTGATTTCAACTTTCTGTTCGTTACCTGCAAGATAGAGGACACCGTCTTTTACAAGGATGCGTCCGTTTTCTTTTGCCGTAAAGTTGCCTGATTTTGATTCAACGAGAACTGTTCCCTTAAGAACGCGCGCTCCGTCATCAACAAGGACTTTGCTTCCCTTTCCAACTGAAACTGAATCGATGAGACGAGTCGTCATCATGCTGCCCTTACGGGTAAAGAGCCAGTTTCCGTCTTCCGTAACAACGTGAGTTCCTGCGATTGTTCCCATGAGGACATCGTAAGAGAACACGATTTTGTTGTCTTCTGTTTCCTTAGACGCTGTACCACCGACGTGGAATGTACGCATTGTAAGCTGTGTACCAGGCTGACCGATTGACTGAGCGGCAATAACGCCGACTGCTTCACCGATTTCAACCAGTTTGTTGCGTGCAAGGTTTTTACCATAACACTTAACACAAACGCCGTGTTCTGCTTCACAGGTAAGAACCGTGCGGAGCTTAACTTTTTCAACGCCTGCATCGTCAATTTTCTTTGCAAGTTCTTCAGTAACGTATTCGTTTGCTTCACAAAGAACTTCACCAGTTACCGGGTGGATAACGCGTTCAATCGTAAAGTGACCTTCAATTCTCTTTGACAGCGGAGTCACGATTTCGTCACCGTTTTTGATTGCAGAATATTCAATACCGTTGATTGTCCCGCAGTCTTCGAGGTTTACTACAACGTCCTGGGCAACATCAACGAGACGACGAGTCATGTAACCGGCATCGGCTGTCTTCAGGGCAGTATCCGTAAGACCTTTGCGGGCACCGTTTGAAGAAATGAAGTATTCGATTACCGAAAGACCTTCGCGGAAGTTTGATTTTACAGGAAGTTCGATGATGTCGCCGTTCGGTTTAGCCATCAAACCACGCATTGCTGCGAGCTGAGAAATCTGCTTTTTAGAACCGCGGGCACCGGAATCAGCCATCATGTAGATTGTGTTGAATCCGTTCTTATCTTTCTGGAGTTTGTCGTACATGATTTCTGTGAGTTTTTCATTTGTACGAGCCCAGATATCCGTTACCTTGTTGTAGCGTTCATCTGCAGTGATTACACCGCGTGAATACTGACCGACAATTTCTTCAACCTGTTTGTTTGCTTCGTCAACCATCGGTTTCTTTTCTTCAGGAATAAGAATATCTTCCATTGAAAGAGTTGCACCGAAGAATGTAGCGTTGTGATAACCACATGCTTTTACGGCATCGAGCATCTGGATTGTGAGCCATGCGCCCCTTGTGTGATAAACCTTTTCAATCATCTTGCGAAGGTCTTTGTCACCCATGCGCTGATTTACGAATCCGACACCTTCCGGCATTTCTGCGTTAAAGCGGATACGTCCGGCAGTCGTTGTGATTACATCACCTTTCTTGAAGTCACCGTTGAAAGCATCATCCGGAGCAGGAACCTTGATTTCTGCGTTCCAGTCGATATATCCGTCTTCCGCAGCCATCGTAACTTCATCATCGCTTGAGAAACGTTTTCCTGTTCCCTTTGCGTCCGGCTTAACGGAAGTCATATAGTAAATACCAAGAACCATGTCCTGTGACGGATAAACAATCGTGTTTCCGTTTGCAGGGTCAAGAAGGTTGCGGGCAGAGAGCATCAAAGTCCAGCATTCCATCTGTGCAGCCTGTGTAAGAGGAACGTGAATAGCCATCTGGTCACCATCGAAGTCGGCGTTGAAAGCCTTACATGCGAGAGGGTGAAGTTTGAGTGCCTTTCCTTCTACGAGAACCGGTTCAAATGCCTGAATACCAAGGCGGTGCAGTGTAGGAGCGCGGTTCAGCATAACCGGATGTTCGCGTACAACTTCGTCAAGGATTGCATATACTTCAGGAGCTTCCTGTTCTACGAGAGTCTTTGCCTTTTTAATGTTGAAAACGATGTCTTTATCAACAAGCTTTTTCATGATGAAAGGCTTGAACAGTTCGAGAGCCATTTTTGTAGGAAGACCGCACTGCCAGAGTTTGAGTTCCGGACCTACAACGATTACGGAACGGCCAGAGTAGTCAACGCGTTTACCGAGAAGGTTCTGGCGGAAACGTCCCTGCTTACCCTTGAGCATGTCGCTGATTGATTTTAACGGTCTGTTTGAAGCACCCTTTACAACGCGCTTGCGTTTTGAGTTATCGAACAATGCATCAACTGCTTCCTGGAGCATGCGTTTTTCGTTGCGGATGATGATGTCTGGCGCAGAAAGTTGCATAAGTCTCTTGAGGCGGTTGTTGCGGTTAATTACGCGGCGGTAGAGGTCGTTCAGGTCTGATGTTGCAAAGCGGCCACCGTCAAGCTGAACCATAGGGCGGAGATCAGGCGGAATTACAGGAATTACGTCGAGAATCATCCATGATGCCTTATTTCCAGATGAGCGGAAATCTTCAACAATCTGAATTCTCTTGAGGAGACGTTTGTCTGTTTTCGTGCCCTTTTCACGCATTTTTTCACGGAGTTCGGCAGCCAGTTCATCAAGATTGAGGTTTTCGAGCATCGTCTTGATTGCTTCGGCACCCATTCCGGCTGTAAATTCCTGACCGTAGCGTTCAACGTCTTCGTAGTATTCATCTTCAGTAAGAAGCTGACCTTTTTTGAGTTCGGTGTCGCCCGGATCAATTACGATGAACTTTTCGTAATAGAGAACTGAGCGAAGCTGAGCTACCTGCATGTTGAGCAGAAGACCCATGCGGCTTGGAACAGAGCGGTAATACCAGATGTGGCTTACAGGTGCTGCAAGTTCAATGTGACCCGTGCGTTCGCGGCGAACCTTAAAGTGAGTAACTTCAACACCACAGCGGTCGCAGATTACGCCCTTGTAGCGGATTGACTTGAATTTTCCGCAGTAACATTCCCATTCCTTTGTAGTACCGAAAATGCGTTCGCAGAAAAGACCGTCTTTCTCAGGTCTGAGGGTACGATAATTGATAGTTTCCGGCTTTTTTACTTCGCCGTAAGACCAGCTGCGGATGTCGTCCGGGCTGGCAAGTTTTATTTTAATTGAATCGAAATCCTGAATATCACGCATCTTCATTCTCCTTTTCGAAACCAGAGCTGGCTTTGTCAATCAATTCCTGGTCACGTTCGGTAAGAGCAATACGTTTGCCCTTTGCGTCATAAATTTTAAAGTCCAAAGCAAGACCACGAAGTTCCTGTACCATTACGTTGAATGATTCCGGAACACCTGCAGCAGCAGTCGGGTCACCCTTTACGATTGATTCGTAAACCTTTGAACGTCCGTTCATATCATCGGATTTGATAGTCATCATTTCCTGCAATGTGTTTGCGGCACCGTAAGCTTCGAGAGCCCAGACTTCCATTTCACCAAGACGCTGACCACCGAACTGAGCTTTACCACCAAGTGGCTGCTGAGTAACGAGAGAGTAAGGTCCTGTAGAGCGGGCATGCATCTTGTCGTCAACAAGGTGATGCAGTTTTAGGAAGTAGATTACACCGACGAAAATCGGGTTGACGAACGGTTCACCAGTGCGGCCGTCGCGGACAACCTGCTTACAGTCAGGGCTCAGACCAGCTTCAACGAGTTTCTCTGCAATGTCTTCCTGAGAAGGAGTCTGGAATGCAGGAGATTCAAAGTACTGATTCAGATAGCGTCCGACAATACCAAGTTCAGATTCCATGATCTGACCGATGTTCATGCGGGAAGGTACACCAAGCGGGTTAAGGCAGACATCAAGCGGAGTACCGTCTGCAAGGTACGGCATATCTTCTTCCGGGAGAATTCTGGCAACGACACCCTTATTTCCGTGGCGTCCTGCCATCTTGTCACCTTCGCGGAGCTTACGTTTATTTGCGATGAGGACTTTTACGACTTCATCAACGCCAGGATTGAGGTCATCACCTTCAGTTCTCTTCATGCGCTGAACGTCAATGATAACGCCTTCAATTCCGTGTGGAACGCGCAGAGAAGAATCGCGGACTTCCTTAGCCTTTTCGCCGAAGATGGAATTCAACAGCTTGAATTCAGGAGTTGTTTCAGTTTCTGATTTTGGAGTTACCTTACCAACGAGAATATCGCCGGAACGAACTTTTGCACCGATTCTGATGATACCTTCAGCATCAAGGTTGTTGAGCATTTTTTCCGATGTGTTCGGAACATCGCGGGTAATCTTTTCAGGACCGAGTTTAGTTTCGCGGATTTCAGTCTGGAATTCCTTGATATGAATGGAAGTATACATATCTTCCTTAACTACGCGGCGGCTGATAAGAACGGCGTCTTCGTAGTTGTAACCATTCCATGGAACGAATCCAACGAGCAGGTTGCGTCCGAGAGAAAGTTCACCGTTGAATGTTGCAGGACCGTCAGCAAGAACATCGCCTTTTTTAACCTTTTCGCCGACTTCAACTGTCGGGCGCTGGTGGTTACAGGTATCGTTGTTTGTTCTCTGATATTTGAGGAGCTGATATTCATCGATTTTGTCTGAACCGTCAACCTTAACTTTAATGAGATCGCTTTCAACCCAGATAACTTCACCGTCATGCTTAGCCTTGATGAGAACGCCTGAATCATAAGCGGCTTTTGCTTCCATACCAGTTCCAACATAAGGTGGTTCCGGGAACAGAAGAGGAACGCCCTGACGCTGCATGTTGCAACCCATCAGCGCACGGTTAGCATCATCGTGTTCAAGGAACGGAACGAGGGAAGCAGAAACAGAAATCAGCTGGCGCGGAGAAACGTCCATGTACTGAATGTCTTTAACGTTGCGGGTCGTGTAATCGCCGACGTGACGACATGAAACCATTTCTGTCGGGAACGAACCGTCTGCCTTCATGCCTTCTGCAATCTGACCAACGTAGTAGCGGTCTTCATCCATTGCCGAAAGATAATCAACTTCATTCGTTGCCTTGCCGTCAACAACCTTGCGGTAAGGAGTTTCGAGGAATCCGTATTCATTAACGCGCGTAAAGATAGCCAGAGAAACGATAAGACCGATGTTCGGACCTTCAGGAGTTTCAATCGGGCACATGCGTCCGTAGTGAGTATAGTGTACATCGCGAACTTCAAATCCGGCACGGTCACGAGAAAGACCGCCAGGACCGAGGGCATTAAGACGACGTTTGTGAGTAAGTTCAGACAGAGGGTTGATCTGATCCATGAACTGAGAAAGCTGAGAAGAACCGAAGAATTCCTTGATTGCAGCAACAATCGGTTTGATTGAAATCAAATCCTGCGGCTTCATCGTTTCAGTTTCTTTGAGGCTCATGCGCTCTTTTGCAATTCTTTCCATGCGTGCAAATGCAGTCTTGAGAGAATTGGTCATAAGTTCGCCGACAGAGCGGATACGGCGGTTGCCAAGGTGGTCAATATCATCAAGCACTTCGTTACCGATGTAAACTTTTATAAGGTGCTTCATCGTGTTGATGATGTCGCTCTTTACGAGTGTGTGGTCTTCAACCGGATCAGAGTAAAGGTCGAATTTTTTGTTCAGCTTGTAGCGTCCGACACGACCAAGATCATAATGGCGGATATTGAAGAACATGCCTTCAAGTTCATTTCTTGCAGCTTCGGCAGCCATCGGCTCACCAGGCTTAAGAATTGAGAATACGGCAGAAAGTGCATCTTCCAGAGTCGGTTCCTGATCAGAAGCGCCTTCCTTTGTATATTTCATGTCTTCCCTTTCAAAACAGTTGATAATCATCTTGCTGTCGAGAGAAGGATTGTGTTCATCTTTGTTACCCTTTTTCTTGCGGGCATCAAAAACAATTACAGTGATTTCTTTGATTCCCTGAGAAATGAGGTCATCAACTTCGTGCATGTGGAGAGTAGAACCTGCGCGGAGAAGAGTTTTTTCTTCGCCGTCTTCCGTAACTTTTACGGCTCTCGCAAGAACTTTGTCTACCAGTTCTTCTTTTTTTGCAGCATCAACAGCTACGGCTTCAGTCTTGTAGAACTGATCGATGATTTCTTCGCGGGTAGAAAAACCGAGTGCACGGAGGAAAATTGTACCGAGGATTTTCTTTTTGCGGTCAATCTTTGCGTAGATCAAATCCTTTTTCTGGTCAATTTCAAATTCAAGCCATGAACCACGGTAAGGAATGATGCGTGAAGAATAAACGCCCTTTTCGTGATTAAAAATTACACCAGGCGAACGGTGAATCTGAGAAACAACAACGCGCTCTGCACCGTTTACGATAAACGTACCGCGGTCAGTCATGAGCGGGATGTCACCCATATATATATCTTTCTGAAGGATTGCGCCTGTATCTTTAAAGTTAAGGTTGATTCTTGCTTTTAAAGGCACAGAGTAAGTCAAGCCCTTCTGTTTACACTGAAGTTCTGTAAACTTAATGTTTTCTTCTTCGAGTCTGTAAAATTCATATTCGAGCGACATATTGCCGTCCGGGCTTTCGATTGGGAAAGTTGAATTGAAAACTTCCTGAAGACCTTTGTTTTCAAGTTCCTGATTGTTGTCCAGCTTGTCTTTCTGAAGGAAACTTTCGTAAGAAGAAAGCTGAATGTCGATGAGGTTCGGAATTTCCATAAAGTTCTGGATATCTTTTCCGAAGTACTGACGGTTGATGGTTCTGCTTTTAGCGAACATCGGGTTCTCCTGTTGGGGACTATCTTTCTAAATTTGCTACATGCCAGAATAACTGTATGACATACAAGGAATTAAAGCACAGCACAAAAATAAAAAGTGAATGCCGGTTTTACGGCAAAAACATCATCGGGCGACAATGTCTTATAGACAGTAAAAGCCTACACCCGGTAATCAACAAAAAATTGACCCCGAATGTAAGCATTTAATGGGAACGGCTGCCTATGCAGCCATTTTTAAGTAATCCGGTTTAACCGAAATCAACTTATTTTTTAGAAGCCTTACCACCGGCTTCTTCCATTTTCTTGATGAGTTCATCAGCTTCAGCCTTAGAAACACCTTCTTTGAGTGTTTTTGGTGCGCCTTCAACGAGTGTTTTAGCTTCACCAAGACCGAGTCCGAGAGCTTCTTTAACTGCTTTGATAACTGCAATCTTTTTAGCTGCATCGAAGCTGTCAAGAGTAACAGTGAATTCTGTCTGTTCTTCTTCAGCTGCTCCGCCTGCTGCTGCTGGACCTGCTGCTACTGCAACTGCTGCTGTAACACCAAATTTTTCTTCCATTGCTTTAACGAGTTCTGAAGCTTCGAGAACTGTCATTTCTGCGATTGCGTCAAGGATCTGATCCTTTGTAATTGCTGCCATATTATCTTCTCCTGAATAGGCATGTTAAACCGTACGGTCTAACTGAAATTTTGTTTTTGCGACGATCCAAACTGAACCGTTTACCGCAAAAGTATTTGTTGCAGGGACAGTCGACAGCTATTGAAGCCTGACCCCGCTTTCATCAGAAAGGCTGAAAACTAGTTAGCACCTTCTGCTGTTTTTTTATCCACATAAGCCTGCAAAGTAGCTGCAATCTTCTGTACAGGGCCATTGATTGTAGACATGAGCATTGCGATAAGCTGCTTTTTGCCTGGAACCTTTGAGTAGGCTTCCATTTTTGCAGCATCGTAAATCTCTTTCTGGATGTATCCGCCCTTTACAACGAGAGCCGGAGCATCTTTTGCAAAGTCGAAAAGAACTTTTGCAGCTTCGTTGCTGTCTTCTTTTGCCATTACAACGGCTGTCGGGCCTGTAAGGTAGTCAGAAACGTTGTCGATTTTCATTTCTTCAAATGCAACGCGGGCAAAGTTGTTTTTTACAACCTTGAGTGGTGCTTCGTGTTCACGAAGTTTGTCACGGAGGGCTGTAATCTGTTCTACAGTAAGACCACGATATTCAGCAAAGATGAAATCATTGTAGTCAGAAAGAACTTTCTTTGTTTCTTCGATAGCTGCTGTTTTAGCAGGCTGGAGTTTTTTAGCCATGATTGCCATAGATTATGCTTCCTCCTTAACGTCTACCCAGACACCAGGACCCATTGAAGAGCTTACTGATACAGAGCGTACGAAATCAGCTTTTGCATCAGCTGGTTTTTTGCGGTCAATTTCTGTAAGGAGAGTTGTTACGTTTTCAGCAACCTTGTCTGCATCCATAGAAACTTTACCTACAGCGATGTGAATTACACCTTCTTTGTCAGCACGGAATTCAGTACGACCCTTTTTAAGTTCATTGATTGCATGAACGAGGTCATTTGTTACTGTGCCTGTTTTCGGGTTTGGCATAAGACCTTTGCGTCCGAGTACCATACCGAGACGACCAACGTCTTTCATCATGTCTGGAGTTGCAACTGCAACATCAAAGTCGAGCCAGCCGCCCTTTACTTTGTCGATGTATTCAGCAGCACCAGCGTAAGTAGCACCTGCATCGAGGGCTTCTTTAGCGCGTTCTTCCGGACAGAATACGAGAACTTTCTTTTCTGCAGTAAACTGATTTGGGAAAACCAGTGTATCGCGCATTGTCTGGCTTTTTCCGAGACGGAGAGCTACGTGGAGTTCAACCGTTTCGTCAAATTTTACAAAGTGAATGTCTTTTACAACTTTGCAAGCTTCTGCAACTGTATAATGTTTCTGTGGTTCGTACTTTTTAAGAGCTTCAGAATATTTCTTTCCGTGTTTCATTATTCAGCCTCCACTTCAACACCCATACTGCGTGCAGTACCAGCGATAATTTTCTTTGCAGCTTCGATATCGTTTGCATTGATGTCTGGCATTTTCTGAGTTGCGATGTCTGTAAGCTGAGCCTGTGTCAGTTTGCCTACTTTGTCGCGGAGAGGGTTACCAGCACCCTTAGAAAGACCAAGTGCCTTCTTGATGAGAACAGCAGCAGGAGGAGTCTTGAGTTCAAATGTGAACGATCTGTCCTGATAAACTGTGATGATTACAGGGATTGTGAGTCCCTTTTCCATTGACTTGGTTCTGTCATTGAACTGCTGAACGAACACCGGTGCAGAAACACCGTGAGGTCCAAGGGCAGGTCCAATAGGCGGGGCAGGAGTTGCAGATCCTGCCGGACACTGTAATTTAATGACAGCTGTTACCTTTTTTGTAGCCATTTTATAGCTCCCTTAATTGGTGTCGGACTTGAACTGAAAAATCAGTTCAGTCACTAGCGAAGCACCTTTGTCCAACGGACCTGTACTTCTTCCAAATTATAGGAAAAGCCCTGCTTACCAACAGAGCCGTTTCTATTCTGTTAAAACAATTTCCAAGAACTTAAAGCGTCTTATACAAGCTTTTCAACCTGCATGATGTCAACTTCAACCGGAGTTGCGCGTCCAAAAATCTGAACCATAACTCTGAGTTTAGCTTTTGCAGCATCAATCTCTTCAATTGCGCCGCTGAACGTTGCAAACGGGCCTTCAGTAATCTTAACCTGATCGCCGACTGCATAGTTCTGCTTGATTTTAACGTTCTTTTCGCCTTTGATTTCGCCAGCTTTAAACAGCAGGTTTCTTGCTTCATCGTCAGAAATCGGGCGCGGGCGTTCAGAAGGATTCGTTCCAACAAAACCCGTTACACCCTGAATATGGCGGAGTTTTCCACAGAGGTCTTTCCAGCCGAAATCAGGAAGATCCATTTCCAGCATGATATATCCCGGAAGAAGCATGTTCTTTTTATTGCGTCTTTTTCCGTCTTTGATTTCTACAACTTCTTCTTCAGGAACTTTTACGTCTGTTACGATTTTTGAATCGATTTCTCCTGCTTCAATCATCTGGTTGATTGTGCGGAAAATCTTTTTTTCGTAACCTGAATAAGTATGAACAATGTACCAGTTCTTAGCCATGGATCAGTCCTTATTATGCAGCAGGGAAAAGAAGTCCCATTCCGGCAGAGAACAAAAGATCCAGAGCGCCAAGAATTACGGCAATGATGATTGAAGATACAACAACAACTTTTACAGATGAAATTACATCATCTTTAGTCGGCCATACAACTTTTTTAAGTTCAGCACCACATTCTTTGATAAAATCAATTGCTTTTGCCATAATCTTCCTCTTAGTTTCGGGAAAAACCCTTTTCTTGATAACAGGCCGGGCAAGACTCGAACTCGCGACACTCGGTTTTGGAGACCGATGCTCTACCAACTGAACTACCGACCTAAATATATCAAGCTGCCGTAAAGACAGCCTTATATAAGATTTTACAAAGCTTATTTAGCTTTTGTTTCTTTGTGCAGAATTTCTTTGCGACAGAATGGACAATACTTATTCTTTTCAAGTTTTCCAGTAATGTTCTTGCGGTTTTTTGTAGTTGTGTAATTCTTGCGTTTGCATTCTGTACACTGAAGAGCGATAATATCGATCGCTGTCTTTTTCTTGCTACCCATTTTATTTTCTCCTAAAAAAGATATTCAAAAATGTTTGTTTTTAAGCATTCAAGCTCTTGAGCGGGATCGGACCGCTGACCTCATCGTTACCAACGATGTGCTCTGCCAACTGAGCTACAAGAGCAGGTCAACAATGACGTGTTCTAAAACTTTACAGAACGGGGCATTTTTAGTCAAGAGCGAAATTCGATTTTTCAAAAACTTATTATAGTATTTTGTTAAATTTTGTGATAAGTTTTGAATCATCAGAATTCGATTTCTATATATGATACGCCAGTAGTCTGAATGTCGAGTTTTTGAATTACTGTGTAAATTGTACGAAAAAGGCGTAGGTAAACACGGTGGTTGAGCCTGTCGCCCGAAGGCACAAGCGA
>CAVJKK010000010.1:0-13250 GCA_963649855.1 Anaerovoracaceae bacterium | reverse complement strand
ATATAGATTTCCGTCGCACTGATTCTGTAAAACAAATCTTCGCGGAAAAGTCCTTCTTTCATTTTCTGACGGAGATTTTTGTTCGTTGCAAAAATGAATCTGACGTCAAGTTTACGGCTTTCATCACTTCCAACCTGTCGGACAACGCCTTCCTGCACGGCAAGCAGAAGTTTTGACTGCAGCTCAAGCGGCATGTCTCCAATTTCATCTAAAAAAATTGAACCTTTGTCGGCAAGTGCAAGCAGCCCTTTGCGCTCATTTTTAGAATCTGTGTAAGCACCTTCCGCAGAACCAAAAAGTTCCGCTTCAATCAGACTGGCAGGAATCGCAGAAATATTTTCGGTAACAAGCCGTTTTTCATTTCCGCCCGACGCACTCAGTTCGTGGATAAGTTTCGCCGCAAGGGATTTTCCCGTTCCGGTTTCGCCCGTAATCAGGACGCTTTCGCGGAATTCAGATGCTTCAAGGAGTTCTAGCCGCAATTTTTTTACGGCAGCAGAAGAACCCGCAAATTTTAAAAGGATTTTTTTCTGAGCCGGAGTCAATTCGTCGTCTTTTTTAGATTGAAATTCAATCGCTTCAAGGATTCTTGAAAAACCGAACGGAAAATGAATCACGCTCCGGGGATTGCAGAATTCATGGTGGACAAGCGTCGTCAGAAAAAAGATTTCGTGCTGATTTTTTACTCTGACCTCTGACAGTTCTTCATCAGCCTTCAAAAAATCAAAATCGCAGAGAACGACACAATTTTTCAGTTTTTTAAGGCAGTCTTCTAACGATTTTAAAGTTTCAAAAACCGAAACAGCGCAACCGGCGGGCAGTGCCCTCGAACACATCTCCACAAATTTTCTGTTCTGAGAAAGGAAAATTACATTGCAATTCAAAAAACTCTCTCTCTATGCATTCTTTTTGAAAAGTCTGTACCAGACAACAAGAATTATATACCTGATGAACGGAAATATCAGAAAAATCTTAAGTGGATTGCGAAGGATTTCCGGCCAGATTTCAAGTCCGCGGTCAAAAGTCTTTTCGCTTACACGCCTTACGCGTTCCGAAAAAATGCCGATGCAGTCCTTGTAATACAAAAAAATGCTCGAAGAAAAATTGTTGCGGCGGTTGTATGCCCACAGTTTCTTTTCTTTGATTCCGTCACTGACGATTACGAGCGAAGGAGAAGCCTTGAAAATTGCCTGAACGATGTTCGGTTCCATTTCCTTTGAATAATAACCGACGTATCTTCCGACAATCTGCAGATTCGGGAACGTTGAACGGACGTTGCTTTCCGCCTTCTGAAGGGATTTTCTGTGGCCGCCAAGCAGAAACAGCGATTTATAGTGATTTTCCATCGCCGACAGAATCGTAATCACTGCGTTGAACGGATTGTAGCGCACGGGTTCAGTTTTCTTTAAAAAGCGCGCTCCCCACAAGATACTTTTGGAAACGGGAAGAATCAAATCCGCAGACTGAAGATATTTGCCGAACGTCTTTTTAGTATTTCTTCCCTTGAGCAAATCCCAGATTGAAAGGAAAACGATGTGCTTCGTTCCCGGTTTTGCAAGAAGTTCAAGGATTGCATCGTCCATTTCTGCAAGACTGCAGACATCAACCGGAACGCCGAGCAGACTGACTCTCCTGATTTTTGAGTTTCCAGCCACAAATTCTTTTTCTGTTTCTGAGTTTTTTTCTGCCGTCAATTCGTTTTCTGCCATTGTGTTTTCTCCGTTACCGCATTCTGAACGCACGCCACGCCGTACAAAGCCGCCGTCTCGCATCTCAGGATATTTGTTTCAAAATGAAGCGGGATTACGCCGTTAGAACTCAAAAAATCAATTTCTTCCGGACTGATTCCGCCTTCAGCACCGCAAAAAACGGCACAGTTTTTAATATTTTTATAATCACCAAGCGCACTGAACAGATTTTTCGTTTTTTCACTCCGCTCATAGAGAACGCACGCAAAACTCTGCTCTTCTTCGCCCTCTATGATTTTCTGCCACAAAGCGCACGCGTCCTTTAATTCAACGCTTTCTGCAATTTCCGTCGGAACGGGACTTCCGCTCTGCTGCCTTGCTTCCTTTACAATCCGCTCGTAGCGCGAATTCCGGAAGTTTTTTTCCGCTCCCCCGGTCTGGGTAAACTGCGCCAGAACCGGAACGATTTTTAAGACTCCACATTCCGCCGCCTGCCGCACGATCAGATCCATTTTAGGACCTTTTGCCACAAACTGAAACAGATAAAACTTTACGCCGGAACTGTATTCGCTCTGAGCCTCGCCTTCTTTTTCCGCGCCGGCTTTCAGACAGTCACACAGCTGAAGTGTAACACAGCGCCCCTTTTCGTCAGTTTTCGCAACGGTCATATTTACGAGGGAACCGTCAGGAATACGGACATAAACCATATCGCCGGGAACAAGACGCAGAACCTGCTTAAAATAGCGGTAGTCCTTGCCCGTAACCTGAATGAGTCCGCTTTTATCGGGATTTACAGCCGAAACAAACTGCCGCATCTGCTATTTTGCTGCAGCCAGCGAATCATCTTTTGACGACGCCTGCTCCTGCAATTCCTTTAACGTTTTTGTATTTTTCACGAGATTTCTAAAATCTTCCCGCGAACCGCTCAATATGTCGAGGGCAGCCGTCAGCTGAACGTCCCAGTCAAGGTCGTAAAGCATTGCGCCCTTCGTGCGGTAAACTTCGTTGCGGATAAGTTTACGCAGATAGAAAAGTTCGATTGCAGGATACTGACAGTGCAGTTTTTCCGCTTCTTTTGCAATCTGACTTTCCGTCATTGCAGAATTTCCGTCAACGATTTTTTCAACTTTGTCGCTTTTGATTAAATCCGCGTACTGCTTTTCACCTTCTTCCGTAAAATCCGGAAACAGAACTTCCCTGTCAGGCGGAATTCCAATCTTGTCGATATTCGTGTCGCTCGGAGTGTAATAGCGCGCCATCGTAATTTTTATTCCATCAGTTGACGAAAGCGGAAGAACCTGCTGAACCGAGCCCTTGCCGTAAGTTCTCTGCCCGACAAGGTAAGCCAGATGATTGTCTTTCAGCGCACCCGATAAGATTTCCGACGCAGAAGCCGAACCTTTGTTGATTAAAACGATAATCGGAATGTCTTTTTTGAACGTGGTCTTCCGGGCACTTGCCGTAAACACCGAATTTTCAAATGCGAGACGGCTTTTTGTGGAAACAATCGGACCGTTGTCGATAAATTTGTCCGCAACATCAACGGCAGAAGTAATGAGCCCGCCCGGATTGTTGCGCAGATCAATTATGAGCGAAGAAATATTTTCCTTTTCAAAAGAATCTAGAGCCTGCTGCACGCGCTCAGCCGTCTGAGGAATGAACTCAATTATACGCACGTAGCCGACAGTTCCCGCTGCTTTTACGTCCTTTATCGTTCCGTATTTTACCGTCGGAACTTCAATGATTGCACGCGTAAGCGTTACCGGAAATTCAATGTTCTTACCGCGGCGGATTACAAGGTCAACAGTTTCTCCGACCGGACCGCGCAGAATATCAAGCACTTCATCCATCGTAATCTTGGAAGTGTCCGTGCCGTTTGCAGAAATAATCAGGTCGCCCGCATGGATTCCCGCCCTGAAGCCCGGAGTATCTTCCACCGGAGAAGCAACTTCAACATAAGCCGGCTTTTCCGCGGTAGATTCAAACGGTTTAGAAATGGAAAGTCCGACGCCGCCAAACTGACCTTTTGTCGTGTCGCTTAAGCTCCGGAAAGTAGAATTATCAAGGTAAACGGTGTAAGGATCGCCGAGCGCATTCAACATTCCTTTTAAAGCCCCGGTGTACAGAACTTCCGCGTCAACTTCATCAACGTAATTGCGCTGAACAAAGTCAAACACACCGTTAATCATTTCCATGTATTGGCGGGATTTCGTTTCAGATTCAGAAGCAGTATTTGAAGAAGATTTAGCAAAACACTGGGAAGCAAAGATTGCCGTAAAAACAAAGACTACAGCAGCATTAAAGACACGACCGATTTTTTTCATAAAAACCATTTTAGACTTCTAATTATTTTAAGGCAAGAAAAAGACACCTTTCCCGGCACTGTATTTTAATTTTCCACTATGTTAAACTGAGGTATGCAAATAATTCCAATCGCGAGTGGCAAAGGGGGCGTTGGAAAAAGTCTTCTTTCCGCAAATCTCGCTATAACGCTCGGACAGGCAGGCAAAAGAGTAATTCTGGCAGACTTAGATCTCGGAGCGTCAAACCTTCATCTTGTAATCGGGCAGTTTGCTGCAAAAAAAGGAATCGGAACTTTTATCACCGGTGAAAGCAGTTTTGAAGACATAATTCTGCCGACAGAATACGAAAACGTTTCCTTTATCGCTGGCGACTCTGAAATCCCGGGATTAAGCACACTCAAGATTTTTCAGAAGAAATCAATAATCAAAAAATTCCACGAACTTGAAAACCGCTGCGACTACCTCATAATCGACCTCGGGGCAGGAACTCACCTTACGATTCTTGACCTTTTTCTCCTTTCTCCGCAGGGAATCGTCGTTACCGCACCGACTGTTACGGCAACGCTCAACGGCTATCTTTTCTTAAAAAATGCAGTTTTCCGCCTCATGGCAACGTCTTTCAAAAAAGACAGCAAGGCAGCAAAATATCTCGACAATTTAAAAAACGACTCAGCCTCGCTGCAGCGCCTTTACATTCCAAAACTGATTGAAGCCCTGCGCGCTGCAGATCCCGAAAGCACTGCCGTTTTTGAACAGAAGATGGCACAGTTCCATCCGCGCCTCGTGATGAACATGATTGACGAACCGAAAGACGCCGACAAGGCGCTGAAAATCCGCCGTTCATGCCAGCAATATCTTGGAATTGACGTTGAGTCCCTTGGCGTCATGTACCGCGATTCACTGCAGGACAAGGCACTTTCAGCAAGACTTCCGGTCGTTGCCTATAAACCGAACGCCGTCATAAGCCAGGCAATCTACAGAATTGCAGAAAAAATCCTTCAGAGCGAAACTGTGCAGTTTGCAGATTTTGATTCACAGGATCTGGATTCCACCTACGAACTTGCAGCCGAAGAAGCCAGCGACGACTATTCACAGAAGATGTCTTTTGTTGAAGATCTAGTCGGAACAGGTGCTTTAAGCATGGGAGAACTTGCCGAAACAATCAAAACCCAGCAATACGAAATAAACCAGCTGCGAAACGAAAACCTGCTGTTAAAATCAAAACTGGTAAAAGCCGCAGCTCAGGGATTTAAAGTCTAGAAAGCGCGTGCGCTGCGGGATACGCCCTAAAAATAAAAAAAACTGGAGTTAAAAAATGAATTTTTTGCCGCTTTACATCAACTATCCGTCGTGGATTCATCCGGAGATTTTTCCGGGAGTTCCGGTGCTGGGGCTTATCCGCTGGTACGGTTTAATGTACATCTTTGCTTTCGGAACTGCGTATTTCATCTTAAAGAAACTCTTAAAGGAAGGTGCGCTCGACCACATCGACAGAAACGGACAGCTCTGCAAGGCGACGGAAGAAGACGTTTTCAGTTTTATCGCAACGGGAATCGTTTTTCTCCTGATTGGAGCACGCGTTTTTTCAACCCTCGTTTACGACACTTCCGGCATCTACTGGAAAAAGCCGTGGCTCATTTTCTGGCCGTTCAACTCAAGCGGACACTTCACGGGACTTGCAGGAATGAGCTACCACGGAGGTTTTATCGGTGGACTTTTGGGAATGATTTTCTGGTGTGTAAAAAACAAACGTCCTGCCTTAAAATGGATTGACGCAATGGTGACGGCAATTCCGCTCGGCTACACTTTCGGACGTCTTGGCAATTTTCTGAACGGAGAACTCTACGGACGCATAACAACTGTTGCGTGGGGAACGGTTTTCCCTGCAGCGGAAAGATTTTCAGCTTCAATTCCATGGGTGCGTAATTTTGCAGAAAAATGCGGGCTTGAACTGACGGGAACGCTCATCAACCTTCCGCGCCATCCAAGCCAGCTTTACGAAGCATTTTTTGAAGGAATCGTGCTGTTTTTAATCATCTGGCTTCTGCACAAAAAAAAGCCGTTCGACGGATTTTCAGCCACACTCTACACGACGGGCTACGGAGTTTTCCGCTTTTTCATCGAATACTTCCGCGAACCGGACTCAGACATCGGTTACAGAATCGCAGCAGATTCCACCGCACCGATTTACATGAACACCTCTCTCTTAAACATTTCCACCGGGCAGATTCTGTGCATGCTCATGATTCTAGGCGGAATCACGCTCGGCGTCGTGAGTTTTATTAAAAGCAAAAAACAATAAAAAAAAACGGTGGTTGAGCCTGTCGAAACCACCGTTTTTTTATTTATCCGTTAATCAATTCTGCGAGTCTGTCAGCAGTAAAGCCGAGCGACTCCGCAACTTTTTTGCCCGGACCGGATTCACCGAAGCGGTCAATCGTGAACAGGTCTTTTCTGCCCGTCGCAATTCCTTCCCAGCCCGTGCTGCAGCCTGCTTCAGCAACGATTACGCGCTTTGCACCGCCGAGAACTTCATTTTTGAAAGTTTCGTTGCTTTCAAAAAGTTTTTTGTCGAGTACAGAAACAACGCGGACTGTCTTTCCGCTTACTTTTCCTGCTGCATCAAGTGCCATGCTTACTTCTGAGCCGGTTGCAACAATCGTAACGTCAGGAGATTCACTTCCCTTCTTTACGACGTATGCACCTTTTTTAACTGAATTTCTCCAGTCTGCGTCTTCTTTTGCATAAACAGGAACATTCTGCCGTGTAAGGGCAAGAACTACCGGGTGATCTTTGCTTTCCATTGCAAGATGCCATGCGGCTACGGTTTCTTCTGCATCGCCCGGACGCAAAACCTGCACGCCTGGAATTGCACGAAGGGAAGAGAGCTGTTCAATCGGCTGATGTGTCGGACCGTCTTCGCCTACGTAAATTGAATCGTGAGTCAAATCGTAGATGACCGGCTGCTTCATGATGCTTGCAAGGCGGATTGAAGGCCTCATGTAATCACTGAAAACAAGGTAAGTTGCAACAAACGGACGGATTCCGCCGTGAGCACACATTCCGAGCGCTTCACTCGCCATACCGAACTCGCGGATTCCGTATTCAATCGAACGACCTGCGCGGTTTTCCGGAGTATAAGTTCCGCCATCGCACTTCATTCCCGATTTATTTGAACCTTTTAGGTCAGCACTTCCACCAACGAGTCCCGAATAACGTAAACCCATCGCATTTATCATGTCGCCGCTTGCAGTGCGGGTTGCAACATTTGCACCGGTTTCGTAGACAGGGTCTTCTGCTTCACCGTCTGCAACGCCTTCAAAACAAGCCTTCCACTGTTTTGCAAGTTCAGGATTTTCTTCTGCCCATGCGTCAAAATCTTTCTGCCAGTCTGCCTGTTTCTGAGCAAAACCTGCCTTCTTGTCGTTAAAATAGCGCAGCGCATCAGGGTCAACATAGAAGAATTCTTCAGGATTGATTCCAAGATTCTTTTTTGTTTCTGCAACGTCAGCATCTCCGAGCGGTTCTCCGTGAACTGCCGAAGTTCCCTGCTTCGGGGCAAATTTTCCGATTGTAGACTTGAGCATGATCAGCGACGGTTTGTCCTTGCATGACTTTGCCTTTTCAATCAGTTTTAAAAGGCCTTTCACATTGTACATGTCGCCTTTCAAAACCTGCCAGCCATAAGCTTCGTAGCGTCTGCCAATATCTTCCGTAAAAGTGATGTCGGTTGAACCATCAATTGAAATTTTATTCTGATCGTAGAACACAATCAGCTTGCCGAGTTTGTTGTGACCTGCAAAAGAACTTGCTTCCGAAGAAACGCCTTCTTCCAGACAGCCTTCACCGCAGAGAGCGTAAGTGTAATGGTCTACGATTTTGTGAGAGCCTCTGTTGTATTTTGCCGCTTCGATTGACTCAGCAAGAGCCATTCCGACCGCAAGCGCAATTCCCTGACCTAAAGGACCGGATGTATTTTCTACGCCGTCTGTCCAGCCGTATTCCGGATGTCCCGGGCAAAGCGAACCGACCTGACGGAAATTCTTAATGTCGTCTAATGATACCTTGTAGCCGCTCAAATACAGAATTGAATAAAGCAGCATCGAACCGTGTCCAGCTGAAAGGACAAAACGATCTCTGTCTGCCCATTTTGAATCTGCCGGATTGTGTTTCAGAACCTCTCCGTACAAAACTGCAGCAAGTTCAGCACATCCAAGCGGGAGACCAGGATGACCTGATTTTGCTTTCTGAATGGCATCGATTGACAGGCTGCGAATTGATTTTGCAACGGCAGCAATTCCCTGTGTGTCCATAATAAAACCCCTAAATTTTTTATGCTCTCCATAAATTAAAGCTGACGGATAAGCGAATATAATTCACTGAAATCAAGCCTTAATTCAAGTGCTTTTTTAACTTCCTGTTTTCTCAAAAGACCGGCTAAAAATGAAATTATGCGCAGATGAGACTGAACGGAACTGCTCAGCGGCACAATCAGCGTGTGGACTTTTTTATTGTCCAGAGCCTGCATGTCAACAGGATTTTTCAGATAACAGATAAAGATTCTCTGCTCTTTCGGATTTTTTAAAAGAGGCTGCTGGGAATGAGGAATGGCAATGCCGTTTCCGACAGCAGTGCTTAAAATGGCTTCGCGGGCGCAAAGACCTTCATAAAGATTTACAGGAAGAATTGAAGAAGGAAGATTCACTTTTCTGCAAAGGGATTTAAAGGCTTCAAAAGGCGTTTCGCCTTCAATATCAAAAAAAACACCGCCAGCCCGAAGATATTCCCCCATCTCTGCATCAGGAATCATTTTTCTCCTCCGATAGAAAAACCACGGTCAGCAGTAAAGCACTTTAAAGTTTCCAGCCTGTGCCCTTTCAACCGCATTTTTTAATTCCGGGCGAATATCCTCAAAATTATATTCCATGCCTTCAAGCGACAGTTTTAAGGCCGTTTTTTCTTCTTCCGCGCAATCCCGTCCGAACGTAAACTGCTCAAGCATTCTCGAAAGATGCGTAAAAAGCTGAGAAAGCGTTACGAGTTCCTGCTGAGGAAACTGCTCAACTTTTTCTCCGGCACGATCAATGTCTGCTATCAGTTCAACAAGTTTTGAATACAAACCCAAAGCCTTGTGACGCAATTCAGCAACAGGAAAATCTGCGAACCAATTGTAATGTTCTCGTAATATATCATTTCTGTGCTTTATTTGCAATGTAAAGAAATCCGTTTCATCTTTTGTAAAAGATTCACCTTCCGGCAGGAGATATTTTAAAATCGCATCAGGGTCGAACTTTTTTTCATAGAGCTGATCCTTTATGAGACAGTCAACGATACATTCAGGCGCACGAAGATTCGGAATACAGCCGCAGATTCCGTCCTTCAAAAAATCCTTGTTCCAGCCGCCGATTGCAGGCACCGTCTGCCCCTTTTTCCAGAGCCGAGTTTCCACGCCGAAAAGTTCAAGGTCAACTTTTTTGCTCTTTTCGAGGAATTCCCGGATGGAAGAACAGAACGGAGAACAAAGTTCGCTGCGGTGTTCAAAGAATGCGTAAGAAAGCTGCTGATCCATACTTGAACACGGTCCCATCTTGTCAAAAGTGTCCAGAAGGGCGTTTTCGAGGTTTTTGTTCCATTTTTCAAGGTCTTCGTTATTTGAACTGATAAGGAACGGATTTTCCATGTGCACGGGAACAGGGAAAATTTCAATTATGCCGCGATCCCAGTCTGCAAGCCGGCAGATAATGCGGTCACCTTTTTTCAGTTCGCAGTCTTTAAAGACAGGCGCAAGGGAAAAACCGGTGAGCTTGAGTTTCGGCGGAAGTTCAAAATTGTTGTTTGTGATTTCTTCGCTTTCGTTTACCGGGTCGGAGGCAATGTACTGACTTGCGTATTCATCACCAAAAAAAGTGAACAGATCTCTTGCCAGATTGCAGTCAACCGCCATCGTTTTTTTGGGAAGAAATTCTCCCTTGTATTTGAATTTTAAATCGAATGAATAGGTTTCAAAGTCCGTAAAAGGAATGCAGCGGTCACCCGGCACGAAAAGTTTCTGATCAAGTTCCTGCTGGGTCGGCACAAAACTGAAAAAACAGCCCGTAAACGCTGCGGCGCGGGTCATGTAATAATTGCCTTCAAGGGAAAAAACCCGTTCATCTCCATATAAGAATTCGTGAACTTCGTCTTTGCTGGTCTTTTCGCCGTACTTTTTTAAAAGTGAAATGATTTCTTTAGCGGTAAAAGGTTTATCGTAAGTCCTTAAAAATTCTGTAAGCGCATCGGCAACATTCATATACATACATATAATTTACTTAATTTTTCCGCAGAACGTCTACATATTTTAAGAAATGTCAAACAGCCGTAGCCGGGGTTCTGACCACGAGCCTTGTCTTGAAACTGCGCCACGGACGGCGCAAAAACTCTGTAGACCGCAAGAAACGCAAGTTTCTTGGCACGACACGAGGTCGTACGGGTTCCCGGTGAAAGGCTATTTGAAGTTACTAAAATAATTTGAAAAGATTATGGCAAAACCGGCCAAGAGCCTTTTTAAACGGTTAATTGTCAAAAACTCGAAGCCAGTTGCTGCACAAGTCTACTTTATTTCGCGGATGTCGAAAATCTTTGCGGTTTCGTTCTTTAAGACTTCTTCAACCGCGCTCTTGCTCAGGTTGCCGATTTTCAGCGTTACGCATCTGTGGGTTACATCGTTGCCGTTTGCAGTTACGAGGGAAACGATGTTTCCGTTCTTTTCTGCAATTGCCGTCACGATTTTTGCGAGTTCACCCGGTTTTTCTGCAAGTTCAAGGACAACGCGGACACCAGGCTGAGCTGCGCCGAACATCGAAACGAATGCCTTAAAGATGTCCGTTTCCGTGATGATTCCGGTCAGGTAGCCGTCGTGCATTACAGGAAGACAGCCGACTTTTGAATCTGCCATGACGCGCGCTGCTTCTTCGATTACTTCGTCTGAATCGATTGTAACAACGTTCTTCACCATGAACTTTTCAACCTTGAGCTTTGAAAGGACATAGCCGAGTTCATAGATGTCGAGCGTAGAAACTGCCGAAGGAGAAGCCTTCTGCAAGTCGTTTTTCGTAACGATTCCGACTATTTTTTTTGATTTATCTAAAACAGGAAGCTTGTTGACTTTTTCTTTCGTCATCAGAGCCTTTGCTTCCGTCAATGTCGTTTCCGGAGAAATGTAAATCAAATTCTTACTCATAAAATCACTAACTTTCATATATTGCCTCCATTAAAAACGGTCAGTTTTCAATTCAACATAAAATCATTTTACGTTACGCAGCGCAAAAACGCAAATCAAATGAAAATGCTGATTTTTTCAGTACATTCAAACAGCCTCTCGCCAAAAACCTGCCACGAGCCGCGTGGTTGAGACAAGCTCAAGACGCGTCTGTGTCAGAACTTGGCTACGGCTGTTTGACAATCAATAAAAAAGTACTCAGCACTTGCATTTTTGCATCAGCCGCCGAGATATGCGGCTTTTACTGCCGGGTCGTTTATCAGGTCTTTTGAATCACCGGAAGAAGTGATGCTGCCGGTTTCAAGGATGTAGACGCGGTTCGCAATGCTCATCGCCTTGAATGCGTTCTGTTCAACGAGAAGGATTGTCGTTCCGTCCTGGTTGATTTTCTGTACGATTTCAAAAATCTCATCAACTAAGATTGGAGCTAAACCCATGCTCGGTTCATCAAGGAGGAGGAGTTTCGGGTTTGCCATAAGTCCGCGTCCCATTGCGAGCATCTGCTGTTCACCGCCGGAAAGCGTTCCTGCGAGCTGCCTGTAGCGTTCCTTCATGCGCGGAAAAAGTTCAAACACGTGCTCCATGTCTGCCTTAATCTGCGCCTTGTCGTTACGGGTATATGCTCCGAGTTCAAGGTTGTCTTTTACCGAAAGGTTTGCAAAAACACGTCTTCCTTCCGGAACGTGAATGAGCCCGCGGTTTACAATCTGTGCTGCTGCAAGGTTTGTGATGTCTTCACCGTTAAAGACAACAGAACCGCCCGCTTTTTTAATCAGGTTGGAAACTGAATGAAGGGTCGTGGTTTTTCCTGCACCGTTTGAGCCGATTAAGGAAATGATTTCTCCTTGCTTAACGTCAAAAGAAATGCCCTTCAACGCGCGGATTGCACCATAATTTACGACGAGATTTTTTACTTCAAGAATTGTATCTGCCATTTTTGTCTCCTACGCCAGATTTTCTGCTTCTGAACCAAGGTAAGCCTTGATTACTTCCGGATTTGACTTGATTTCGTCCGGAACTCCGCTGGCAAGAACGCGGCCGTAATTCAAAACGTAAAGACGTTCGCAAATTCCCATTACAAGTTTCATGTCGTGTTCAATCAGAAGAATCGTAAGGTTGAATTCCTTGCGGATAAAGGCAATCAGTTCCATCAGTTCTTTTGTTTCCTGAGGGTTCATTCCGGCTGCAGGTTCATCAAGAAGAAGCAGCGTCGGATTTGCAGCCAGGGCACGGCAGATTTCAAGCTTGCGCTGTTCACCGTAAGGCAGGTTTGAAGAAAGTTCGTTTTCTTTATTTTCAAGTCCAAAGAGCTTTAAAAGCTTGCGAACCTTTGCCGTCATCATTTCTTCATCGTTAAAAAATCTTTTTGTGCGCAGAATGACGTCCCACGGTTTTACTGTGCGCTGGCTGTGCATCGCAATACGGATGTTGTCGCTTACGGTAAGGTTGCCGAAAAGTCGGATGTTCTGGAAAGTGCGCGCAATACCGATCAAATTGAGCTGAGCCGGAGTCTTCTTGTTTACAATCTGAATGTTTCCGTCTTTGTCCCAGAAACTGATTTGTCCGCTTGTCGGAGTATAGACGCCCGAAAGCATGTTGAAGACAGTCGTCTTTCCCGCACCGTTCGGACCAATTAAACCCACAAGTTCACCGCGGCGCAGTTCCATGTTAAAGTCACTTACAGCTTTAAGACCGCCAAAAACAATGGAAAGGTCATTTACCTGGAGGATTGGTTTTTCTTCACTCATTATTCTGCCTCCCCTTCGCTCTTATTTTTCTTAAAAAGTTTTCCGGCTAATTTTTTGATTCCGTCAAAACTCTTTACAAAACTCAGTTCTTTCATTCCCATAAGTCCCTGAGGTCTGAAAAGCATTACGATAATCAGGACAACCGGATAGAACAAAAGCCTGTAGTTTCCGAGGAAGCGCAGGACTTCCTGAATTGCCGTAAGGACGAACGCCGCAATTACAGTTCCGCTGATGCTTCCCATACCGCCGAGAA
>CAVJKK010000009.1:1281-13533 GCA_963649855.1 Anaerovoracaceae bacterium | reverse complement strand
AAGCCGCGACAGAAAAATGGCAGGTCCAACCGCTCCGGCGAAAGGACTTTTCCTGTACGAAATCAAATTTGACGGAATCCGCCGCCACGTCTAGCCTTGCACCCGAAACTACAGAAGGCTTACCGGGTCAACGTCGCTTTCTATGTAGACGTCTGCCGGGCGGCTGTAATTGTATAAAAGGGCTGCCGAAACTTTCTGTAAAATCGAAATGTTCTGTCCTTTTAAGATTATCTGCCAGCGGTAACTTCCGGAGATTTTAGACAGAGGACACTCTGCCGGGCCTAAGATTTCCGTTGAACCGGTCTGTTCCTTTATTTTCTGAGTAAAGTCTTGAGAAAGAGGCTGATTATAAATCTTTAAAAGTTCGCTGTGGAGAATGTCTGCTGCCCCTTGTGCTGCGCTTTCTGCCTGCTGTAAGGTCGGTGCCCTGAACACGAGGCGCACGAGACGGCTGAACGGAGGAAAATTCAGCATCTTGCGCATGCCGATTTCCATTTCGTAGAATTCTTTTGTCCTGCCGTTGACGGAAAAAAGAATCGGCTCTCGTTCCGGTGAATAGGTCTGCACGAGCACTTTTCCGTCGGGGAAAAACCTTCCCGCTCTTCCTGCGACCTGCGTTATGAGCGAAAAAGTCCTTTCCGCTGCCCTGAAATCCGGCAGGTGAAGTGCCGTATCTGCAAGAATCACTCCGACAAGCTGAAGTTTCGGAAAGTTGAGTCCTTTTGCAACCATCTGGGTTCCGAGCATGATGTCATATTCTTCATTTTTGAAGGCGGTAAGTTTTTCCTGAAGTTCGCCTTTGTGAGTAAGACTGTCTGTGTCTATGCGGACGACGCGTGCATTCGGAAACTTTGCCTTCACCTCGCTTTCGATGAATTCCGTTCCAAATCCCGAATACCCTGCATCAAGTGAACCGCACTGAGGACACTGCTGGGGCGGAGTTACGTTCCAGCCACAATAGTGGCAGCGCAGACGGTTTTCTGCCTTGTGGTAGGTTAAACTTACTGAACAGTTCTTGCATTTGAGTTCAAAGCCGCACGAACGGCATCTGTAAAAATGCGTGAAGCCGCGCCTGTTCAAAAAAAGAATCGTCTGTTTTTTCTGCGTCAGGGTCGAATTGATTTCATTTTCAAGCTCCCGGGAAATGCAGCCCGTGTCCGGCGGTTCGTTTGAAAGGTTTATGGTTTTGATTTCAGGCATTTTTCCGCCGGCTAAGCGTTTTGTGAGCGTGTGGCGGGCAATTACGGAAGTGTTCATCATCTGCCAGGCTTCTACGCTTGGAGTTGCAGAGCCCATCACGAGAGGAATGTTCAGTTTTTTTGAACGGTACATTGCAACCTGCCGCGCGTGATAGCGCGGAGTCGAGCCTGCCTTGTAAGAGCCGTCGTGTTCTTCGTCAATTATGATTAAGCCTAAATCCGGAACCGGAGCAAAAACTGCGCTTCTTGCCCCAACGACAACGCGCGCTTCTTTTTTCAGAATTCTGTGGTATTCGCTCAATTTCTGGCTTGGCGTAAGCCCGGAATGAAGCACTGCCGTCGTCTGCCCGAATCTTTTTACTACGGCTTCAATCACCTGCTGAGTAAGGCCAATTTCCGGCACAAGATAGATTACGCCTTTGTCTTCACCCAGGATTTTTTCTGCGCACTGTAAGAATACTTCCGTCTTGCCTGTGCCCGTAGGACCGTAAAGATAGTGAAGGTTTGTCGCACTCTCGGAAGAAAGAATTTCCTCAACAGCCTTTTTCTGTTCTTCGCTTAAGGCTTTTGCCTTTTCTGAAGAAATCTCATCTACAAAAGAAAAACCTCCGGCGTCACTTTCGCGCTTTGCAGAAGGAAGCATTGCGCTGACAGCTTCGCCGATTGAACACAAGTAATAGGAAGAAATCCACTTTGCAAGATTTATGAGTTCTTCGTTTAAAAGCGGGCATTCGTCCATCACCTTTGTAATCGGACGGATTTTTGCTTCTTCAACGGGACAGTCTGCCGGCAATTCGTCGCTTTCTGCTATGACGCATCCTTTTGTTTTCCTCGCGCCGAATTTGATTTCCACGCGGCAGCCGAGCCTTGAAATGTCCGCCGGTTCAATATTGAGGTAGGTGAATGTCTGGTTCAGGGGAACGTTCAGCGCGACCTGTAAGAACTTTGCCATCAGTCTGCACTTGTCCCAAAGTGATTTTCGTAGTCAGGGCAGATTTCAAGGAGTTTTGAGCGGAAAAGCTTTAAATCTTCCCATGCAGGGCGCTTGAGCTGTTCATCGCGCAGAAGTGCGCTCGGGTGGTAGGTTACGGCAACCGGGATTTTACAGTATTCGTAAAAGTTTCCGCGCAGTTTTGTAACGCCGAGTTCAGTCTTTAAAAGATTTTTTGCAGCAACTGTTCCGACGCATAGAATTGCCTTTGGCTTTAAGACTGCAATCTGTGCCTGTAAGAAGGAAGAGCAGGCGTCGGCTTCTTCCGGGTAGGGATTGCGGTTCATCGGGGGACGGCATTTTACTATGTTTGCAATGTAGGTGTTTGAGTTACGGCTCAGTTTTATTGAAGCCAGCATTTTATCCAGAAGTTTTCCGGCAGGACCTACAAACGGCAGTCCCTGCATGTCTTCTTCGTAGCCCGGTCCTTCACCGATTACGAGAACAAAAGGAGAAGAAACGCCCATGCCCGGCACTGTGTTCGTGCGGGTTTTAGAAAGCGGACAGCGCGTACATTCACAAATCTTTTTTGCAATGTTTTCAAGTGAAGCAGAAAGCTGCGGTTGAAACGGAACTTCCGTATTCTGAACCATGGAAGAAGAAACAGCCGCAGAAGACTGCGGCGCAGAAGTCTGCGGAACAATGGTTACGTCGTCAGCAAAAGAAGGAACTTCACCTGCAAAAGAAGGACTTTTATACCGGCACAGAGAATTTGCGGCGGTTTTTAAGAGTGTGTAAATCTGTAATTTTTCGTTGGCTGTCATCGCCTCTATTCTAATGAAATTCTGCACTCCCTTCAATTTGACGGGGAAACTTTTTGAAAGGTGTACATTTTCACTTTGCTTGAAGTTGCACGGGGATTTTTGTAAAATCATTGCTTAAGGTTACACGATGAAAAAATCACTTCTTTCTGCTTTTTGTTTTTGTCTTGCTTTTCAGGGGGCTTTCTGCCGCGGAGCACAGGAACTTGTAAATGCCGGTCACTGGGTTTATGACAGCGTTGAACATCTTAGCATGGAATCGGGCGTCGTAAACTTTGCAGACAGCGAACCGATGACGATTGAAGAATTAAAACTTTACCTTTCTGAAATTGACTTTTCTTCACTCAGCGAAGCGGGTAAAAGCGAATACGAAAAAATCCGTGCCTACTTTGAATACGAGCCGGTGATAAGGCTTTCTTCCGACATCTTCAAGTTTGGAATCGAACCTTCTCTCAATTTTTCAGCCTTTTACAAATCAAATGATGACATTGACTGGGTTTACGACAGATATGAACGTTCGCCCGTAATCGAAGCGCCCGTAAGTTTTACGCTTGCAGACTTTCTGACGATGCGCATGGACTTGAGTTTCGGAATGAACAAAAACACGATGCTCAAGGATGACAGATATGTGAACATTCCTCTTTCTGCCGATGACATCGACATCAACTTTCCTGACACGGGATATTTTTCAATCGGACACAAAATCACGCAGAAAACGGGGATTTCTTTCCAGCTCGGGCGGGGAATGCGCAACATCGGGCGCAGCCTGAACGGTTCAATGATCTGGTCTGACCACCTGACTGGCGTAAGTTACGGACAGCTCAACATCTATTCGCCTGACATCCGCTATTCCGGGGTTGTAAGCCAGTTCAACGTTGACCGCTACATGTATTATCATCAGGTTGATTTCCGCCTTTTTAAAAAGTTTACGTTTACGGCACTCGAAGGAATCTTCGTAAATGCTCCGATGGAACTGCGCTTTTTAAATCCGCTCACGATTTATCATGGAATGGCGCCGTGGCGCGACTATGACGGCGAAAAGGAAGATTCTGAAGGACACACCTGCGCATATTTAGGACTTAAATTTCAGTTTGTGCCTGTCAGCGATTTGAAATTCTACGGAATGTTTGCGATGACGCAGTTTCAGACGTCATTTGAAACGTCAAACTATCCGGATGACGTAACTCCGAACGGAATGGGCGGACAGCTCGGTGCAAAGTACAATCACGCGCTTGGAAAAGGCAGACTTACTTTTGCACTCGAAGGAAGCTATGCGCAGCCGTATCTTTACATCAAGGAAAGCCCAAACTGGTCGCTTGTGCGCACCTATGCCGAAAACATGGGCTCAAAACACTATCCGTTCTATGAATGGATAGGCTCTCCGAGCGGACCTGACACCGTGAGTGCAGAACTTGATGTGGGCTATGAAGTGCCGCAGAAGTGGGCGGTAAACCTGATTTATCTTTTTATGGCACGCGGCGAAATGTCTGAAAACAACGTGTTTACTTCAATGACGGATTCTGATTCCGGAAGTTATGCGTGGGGTGGGCTGAAAACCGGAACGGATTACCCTGACGGCTGGTGCTACCCGGATACAGATGGTGGAAGTGCAATTTTCCGGGATAAGACGGCAAAGCAGCTCCAGAGCCTTACCACGCCGACTGGAATCCCGGAGTTTGTAAACAGAATTTCAATCCGCGGAACTTACGATTTTTCTTCAAAGGTTGAGTTTGTAATGCAGCCTTCCGTCGTGTTCATCTTCAACAACAACCACGAAGAAGGAAACTTCGACGCCGGAGCAGAAGTCGCGGCTGCGTGTTCAATTAAATTTTAATTGATGTTATAGTTTATTACAACGTCAGATTTTTTTAATGTTTTTGCAGATTGCAACTGTTAAATAAACGCAGTTTTATTTTTAAGAAAATGTCAGACAGCCGTAGCCGGGGTTCTGACCATGAATGCGTCTTGAGCTTGCCTCAATCACGCAATTCGTGGACAGGTTCCCGGTGAGAGGCTGTCTGAAGCGCGTTAAACTGAAATCCGATATTCATATAAAATGAGGACAATATGAAAAAACTTATTCTTGCTTTTGTTTTGTTTACTGCTTCGTTCACGCTTTTTGCGCAGGCGAGCGTTGATCCCACAGACCGCTTTTACAGCGAAGCGCAGGGCTGGGAACTGAAAGGCTATATTCCGGCTCTCCCGCAGATTCGTCCTTATCCTTCAAACCTCATAAAATCAATCCTTGAAAAAGTGATGACCGACGGCGATCAGAAAGACAGGGAAACTGCCATCTATGAATACGAACGCCTTTTCAGCAAGAAGGCAAATATCTACGTCACGGGTGCTGCACAGTACAAATCTTCCGAAAACCTTGAAACAAAGGCAGACAGCGGAACAAAAAATCTCAAAGGCGAGGGCGGAATCAGCGGAGAAGTGATTTTTAACCCCCTTGTTTCCTTTGGCTATGACCTTGGAATGTACGGTGAATCTGCTGATTACGAAGACATCGCCCCATATTATAAGAACAAGGCAGAAGACGCAGTTTTTGACCCGGCTTCTGTAGGACCTCTGGATTTTTACCTCGACTGGAATGCGAACGTTGCGTTCGGCACGAATGAATATTACGTGATGGCAGGCTTGAGCAAGACCGGCTACGGCTCATTTTTAAGTGACGGACTTGCCTTGAATGATTCATCGTTCCACTCGGCAAACATCATAATGAACGTTACCCGCCCGAAGTGGAGTTATGCTTCAGTTTTTGAAGTAATCGGAGCTACGACAAACAATCCTTCTGAATACACTGACCACCTTGACGGCAAATTTCTTTCCTTCCATTCAATAAAATACCGCTTCAACAGATTCGTAGACCTTGCATATTATGAAAACATCGTCTTTGGACCGACCTTTAATCCTGCCTACATGATTCCCGTTCCGTTCATGCCGATCCAGAATATCGGAGGTGCAAACGACAATTTGCAGATGGGACTTCTCTTCAACGTTCATCCGGTAAAAGGGCTTGAATGGTCAACGGATATTTTCGTAGATGATTTTGAAGTAAACGAGGTCGTAAAACTCAACTTTGATTCAAAAATCCGCGTGGCAGGGCAGACCGGCTTGATTTTTACTCCGACGGGAACTGCGTGCTCAAGGATTTCCCTGGACTATCAGATGGTTCTTCCGTATGTCTATGCGCACTGGGAATATCAGGATGACAACTCGGCAGCCCTTTACGGTTCAACCGCCAACCGCCAGAACTACACGAATGCGGGAGTCAACATCGGTTCGTCGCTTGACCCTAACTCAGACAAGGTTTCATTCTCGGCTTCCTTTACTCCGAAGCCTTTTCTGCGCTTTAATTTTTCAACGAATTTTATCCGCCATTCAAATTCGGCAGAATGTTTTGATGAAGATGATGCGGCAGTTTACGTTCTTGCAGACAAAGGACAGTACGCAACTGACGGCACGGCTTACATGCACCAGATGTTTTCTAACCCGGAAGGAGCGCTCGGAACACACGTTGATCAGGCGTGGGAACATTTAGGTTTTATGACCTCAGACCACAAGATGGGAATTTTACAGGCAACGCTCAACACGGAAATTGACCTCCCGCGCACAAAACGGGGAATGTTCACGCTGTTTGCCGGCTACACGTTTGAATTCGTAAAAAATGCAGGCGTAAACAAAAACATCTACACAGGTGGCACAATCGACTGGTCGTATGAGTATGACAGTACTACGAATACTTATACTTACTATAAAGATGGAAAAGTAATTTCAAAAGACGACCTTTATGCTGCTGCCAAAGAAAAAGCCGCAGAACAAAAACAGGAATGGATAGACAGTCTCACCGACAAAGTAAACCACTACATAACAGTAGGCTTCCGCTGGACATACTAAACTGAAATGTCAGGGGGCAAGACATCAGTAATAAAAAAACAGCCTCTCATCGGGAACCTGCCACAAGCCGCGTGATTGAGACAAGCTCAAGACGTGGCTCGTGGTCAGAACCGACCGAGAGCCTTTTTTAGACGGCTAATTTCAAAAACTCGAAATTAGGGCTAATTAAAAACTCAACGTTCTTTCGGAATCGTGACGCCGTTGTTTCTGCTCAGGCGTTCTTTGTTTTCTCTTTTTCCCCACTTTGCCGCAACGTAACCTGCGACTTCGTAGCGCTTTAATTCACGGTTTTCAAATGCTTCCTTTAAGAGTTCTTCAACTTCAAGAGAATTGAAAATTTCCTTTGCTTCTTCCAGAGGTGCGCGCAGGACGGGATGTTTCGGGCTGAAAAGCACGCAGCAGTCTTCATACGGCAGAATGGAAGTTTCGTAGGTGTCAATCCAGCGCGCAGTTTCGATTATTTCTTCCTTGTCGAGTCCTGCAAGCGGGCGCAGAAGCGGAAGTCCGCAGGCAGATTCTGTAACTGCCATGTTTTCAATCGTCTGGCTTGCAACCTGCCCCAGACTTTCGCCCGTAATAAGACAGTCCGCGCCAATCCTTCCTGCAAGCATGGTGGCAACTTTCATCATGCACATACGCAGCATCAATGTAGTGTAGTTTTCGGGAGATTTTTTCTTAATCTGCATCTGCACCTGTGTAAACGGAATGATGTTTATGTGAACCCTCATTCCGTAGTAAGACAGCGTTTCAGCGAGTTTTTCAACTTTTTCCTGCGCTTCTTTTGAAGTATACGGATAGGAGTGGAAATAGACACATTCAACAATCATTCCGCGCCGTAACATTCTGTAGCCTGCAACTGGACTGTCTAAGCCCCCGCTCAAAAGCAGAAGCCCCTTGCCTGAACAGCCGACCGGAAGTCCTCGGCAGCCTTTTGCAGAGTCAGAATAGACATATGCTTTTTCACGGATTTCAACCGTAAAAGTAACGTCGGGATTGTGAACGTCAACGGCAAGCACGCCTTTATCGTAAACGAGAGTTCCGGCTTCACGCATGATTCCGTAGGAGTCGAGCGGAAAAGCCTTGTCGCTGCGCTTTGCTTCAATCTTGAAAGTTTTTGCACCGCGCTCTTTTTCCTTAAGCGCAAGTTCCCAGACTTTTTCTTTTATTGCGTCAATGTTTTTTTCAACGACTTCAGCCTTAGCCCAGCCGGTAATTCCGATAAGATGATTGAGCGTAAACTCAACAGCCTCACAGTCCGCCTCATCACATTCAATGTAAAGTCTTCCAAAGTTTAAGTGCACCTTTGCATCAATCGAAAGCAGATAAGTTTTTGCATTCTGAACTAAAAGACGTTCAAAAGATTTTATGTTCGAGCCCTTCAAAGTAAGCTCACCGAGTTTTCCCAGATATGTAACCATGATTGAATAAATATATCAAATCAAAACGGTTATTACCATTCATTTTGTCAAAGTGCTGGCAGTATATGCAATCCCTTTACAAAATGACAAAACTTGTGATAATGTCATTCTTACTATGATAAAAAAGATTTTTAACGAAAACGTATTTGATAAATCACTTGGCAGAACCCTTCCTGTCCTTCTGCGTGAAAAGACAAAGAAAGTGCCGAACCTCACATTGCAGGCAGTAAAAAACAAGAGCGGAATCTTCGTGCGCTACAGTTATTCTCAGGTTTACCAGCATGTAGTAGAGATGGCGCACAGCCTGAAAAAACTCGGAATAAAAAAGGGAGACCACGTCGGCCTGATGAGCGACAACCGCCGGGAATGGTTCATCAGCGACTACGCACTCCTTTCGCTCGGGGCGGTAGACGTTCCGCGCGGCTGCGATTCCATGGGAATAGAAATCCGTTTCATCCTGAACTTTACCGAATGTAAGATCAGTTTTTTTGAAAACGGACGGCAGCTTGAAAAAGTCCTTGAAAAAATCGAAGAGGTCCCGCTTTTAAAAAAGGCAATCCTCTTTGACTATCCCGACGAAAGCATCATCGAAAAGGCGAAGGCTCTTGGAATCGAAGTAATCAACTATCATTTTTTAGAGAGTTCAGGGGTAGAAATCACAAAGGAAGAATGGCTTGAAATTGAAAAAGGCATGGACGAAATCGCCCCAGACGACACGGCAACGATTATCTTTACGTCCGGCACGACGGGAGTTCCGAAGGGAGTCCAGCTTACCCACGACAACTTTATCGCCCAGTGCGAAGTCGCACATCACTGTCTTGCACTCATGCAGAAGGGCGACATCTGGCTTACAGTCCTTCCGATCTGGCACAGTTTTGAACGCGCATTCTGCTACATGGTGGTTGCGATGGAAGGCGGCTTTGCCTATTCAAAACCGATTGCTTCCGTAATGCTCAGCGACATGGCACTGATTCAGCCGCAGTGGATGAACGCAGTTCCGCGCCTGTGGGAATCAGTTGCGCAGGGGCTTTTCCGCGAAATAAAAAAACAGAACGGAATCCGCCAGTGGGAGTTCAACACGGCAGTCTGTGTGGGAAAACAGTTTTACAGGGCAAAAGAACTCGTTTTCGGCTTAAAATGCCGCTATCACTGGTATCCGCGCTTTTTAGACACTCTTTTAGGGCTCATTCCGTATATCCTTCTGTGGCTTCCGAATTTTGCTGCTGAAAAACTTGTCTTCAAAAAGCTGCGCTCAAAGTTCGGCGGAAAAATGCGGGCTGCAATTTCAGGCGGGGGCGCACTCCAGCCTTCAACGGAAAGTTTTTATCACGCAATAGGTTTCCGCCTCATGGAAGGCTACGGCATGACGGAAACGGCTCCTGTCCTCTCCGTGTGCAATTCAAAGAAGCCGCGTTCAAACAACGTAGGACAGATTTTCCCGAGCAACGAAGTAAAAATAGTAAAGGAAAAGAACGGACAGCCGGTCAGCATGCAGGCGTTGAAACCCGGAAAACGCGGACTTGTAATGGTAAAAGGCCGCCAGGTGATGAAAGGCTACTACAAACGCGACGACCTGACGCAGAAAATCATAGACAAAGACGGCTGGCTCAACACGGGCGACCTCGGAATGATAAGCTGCGACAAGGAACTGAAGATTGTAGGCAGGGCAAAAGATACGATCGTCCTTTTAGGTGGAGAAAACATAGAACCGGGCGTAATCGAAAACGCAGTAAACGCTTCTCCTTTTGTAGAACGCACGGTCGTAGTAGGGCAGGATCAGAAGTTTGTGGGAGCGTTAATCTGCCCGAATCAGGCAAACGTCATCGCATACGCAGAAGAAAACTCGATACTGTACGACAACTACGAAAATCTCCTTGAAACAAACGAAATCCAGAACCTCTTCAAGACAGAAATCGACATGCGCGTAAACGCAAAGACAGGCTTCAGGACATGCGAGCGGATTTTCAAGTTCACGCTCTTAAAGCAGAGTTTCCAGACCGGCAGGGAAATCAACATGAAAATGGAACTGATGCGCCACCAGATAGCCGAAATCTACCGCAAAGAAATAAAAAAGATTTTCGCAGAAAAGTAAGGTTTCTAGAATTCAATGATGATTTCAATTATACTTTTCGGGTGAAAAACTTTTTGTCTGTCGTTTTTTTTGCTTTTTCTCTCCTTTCAGGCTCTCTCTTTGCTCAGGGGTATCGCGATTACAGCGACCCGGAAACGTATTCTTCCTCAGTGCCGGAGATTTTGCAGGGAGTATGGCAGGGAAGTGACCGGCTTTTGCTTTTTAACGGGGAAGATGCAGCCTTTGCGTGCGTGCTCCGCGTTTTTTACCGCTGGTATGATGACCGCGCTGCTGAAAGCGAACAGTATGCGCAGGTTTCTTCCCGCGACAGGAACAATACGACCGCTTCTCATCCAGAAAATATTACGATTGATTTTAAGACGCTTTACGAAAACCCTTCAAAGACAGCCGGTGCGTATGAACTTCGCGTCCGTTATCCTTCGTCAAAAGAATATTCTTACATTCCCCTTGCGGTCGTAAACGGTTCTGTTTACCTCAATTTTTTCTTAAAAACAGATTCTCCGGTTCAGACAGAAAGTCCATCTCAGACTTTTTTCTTTGCGGACTATTCTGCCTCTTCGGGAATTACGATTTCACCGCCCGTAATAAAAAAGGAACTTTTGAGTTATCTTGTTGACGGCTCTGACTCCTATCCCGTCCGCTACTGGCTTTCAGACGTTGAGTTTACAGACCGCGCGGAATTCCTCGAACAGACCGCACAGCTTTCCGACGGCGAAAAAACTTATACCGTGCCGAAATATCTGCAGACGGCAGGAAGGCTTTACACCTGCACGACCGGACGCCGCTCAGAAATCCGCAACGTTCACAAGGACACGGCGCTTCCTTACGATTTTATAACCGACGATGAACACAAAATCTATGCTTATTCCACACCGTACCTCGTCTATGTTCCCGGCACGGGCAATTTTGAACAGCTGAACTCAGCCGTAAAGGAAACGAACTCAAAACGGCATCCTGCGCAGACGCCCGTCTTCCCCGCAAAAGAGCCGCACTACCGCTGGAAGGAAATCACAGACATAGAACTGTACAACCCGAAAACCTGGAACAGACGGAATCTTGACATTCATAAATAGAAGGGCTGTTCCGTACGTAGAATAGTGGAAGAATAACTTTTTTTTATGCAGATTCTGCTGTATAATTAATAGATGAAACTTACACCACCAGAACAATATGCATTTTGCTCAAACTCAAATTGCAGGAATGCTGAGCATTGCCTCAGACAGCTTTGTTACAAACAGCTTACTGCAAAAGATACTAAAATCTACGTTTTGAATCCTCTATTATTTCCAAAAGAAGATGAAGAGTGTCCTTATTTCAGGACGGATGAAAAGATTACGCTTGCATGGGGAACAAAGAATATCCTTGATGACATTCCTTCAGAAAAAGCAAAACTCATAAAATATGACCTTCTGCAAAGGTATGGAAGGACAAAATACTACCAGTTTTACAGGTGTGAAAAGCCGCTTTCGCCGGAGGACCGGCAGACGTTCGCGAAAATTTTCCGTCAAAACGGCGTCGAAACAGAAATAAAGTACGCTGATTATACAGAAGACTACGACTGGCGTTATTAAGGGGAAAATCTGTTTTTGCGGGCAGAACACATTGTTTTTTCCTAAGAAACAGAATGTTTCATGCGGAGAAACAAAGTGTTTTGTACGGAGAAACAAAGTGTTTCAGTAAGAGAAACAGAGTGTTTTTCACCGGGAAACACTTTGTTTTCTTAAGGAAAACACTCTGTTTTGTTTGAATTCGAGTTTTTGAATTGATTTGTATTCGCTCAATATACATTTTCCTTTGTAAACGTTATAATCAAAGTTATGCAAGAAATCAGAAAATTACCGATTGGCATTCAGAACTTTGAAAAACTGCGAAAAGAAAATTACATTTATAT